>JALGVG010000027.1 GCA_029819875.1 Candidatus Zipacnadia bacterium
GGAGCGCGGACGACGCCTCGATTACCTGCTGGCCGGTGGGGCGGTCGCGGCACTGGCCTACACCGATTACGTACCCTTGCTTTTGACTGTTACGTTGTACGCGGCCCTGTTCATGCGCGCCTGGCGGCGAGGCGGCAACCATCTGCCCGGAGTTGGGTTGGCGGTGCTGATCCCCGTGGCGGCGATTGCACCGCGCTTGCCGGAACTGGTCCACACCTTCACGGGGCCTCGTTCCGTGCAGGCGGCGTACCTGCAAACCGATCCTTGGGGCATTGTCATCAAGTTGGCCTTGCCGTTCTGGTCGCTGACCGTAGGTGAAACCACCGATTTTTGGCGCTTTTACATAACAGTGCCTGCGCTGTGCATCGGCTTGGGAGCGTGGGCGGCCGGCTTCTTTGCGCTCAAACGACGCCGCGGGGCTGCTTGTGCCATCATCCGCTGGGCATGGCCGGCAGCTGTGCTTACGGTAGTGATCCTGATGACCTTCGCCGCCCCCGGTCAACCTCTTTCGCGAGCTTCCAGCCTCTGCTTGTTCGCCGCGCCGCCGGCCTTGATGGTCATTGCCGTGGGGCTGACCCTGCTACCGGGTCGGTGGAAGCTGACGCTAGGCGGCCTGTTCATCCTCGCCCAGGTCTACGGCGTGACGAACTACCTGGCGGGTCGGCAGTTTCTCAATCCCAACTACTGCGTGCAGTGGAAGCAGGTCGCCGCCCAGATACAGCGCTACTACCAACCCCATGATTATATCATCGCCTACTACGAGGCCAGTTTCTTCCGCTACTGGAGAGGGCCCCAGCAAAAGGCAATCAACGTCAACGAGATTACCACGGCTGCGCAGATGGAACCGGTCGAGCGCTTTGCCGAACACGGAAACCGCGTATGGCTCGTCACCCGCGACCGGGGAGGCGAATACGCCCGCCGGCTTGCCGAACAATTGCGCCGCAGACTGGCCCGGCAGGCGGCGGCGGTCAAAGTGTTCAGCTTCATGCCCCTGACGCGCACTGAACAATACTACCGCAGCCTGTTGCTGCGCCGCCGGGTATGGGATGCCTATATCAAGGTCTACCTGTTTATTCCTCCGTCAGCCCGAACAGCCGGGCGGCCGTCTCCCCCATGATTGCCGCGCGGTCCTCTTCGCTCATCTGCAGGGCATCCATGACACGGCGATAGTCGCTTAGCACGTCTTCCATCAGTTCGACGTCCACGTCGGTGCCGAACAATATCTTCTGGTACGGAGGGAGGCTGTGGCCCATCTTGCCGTACTGTTCATTGCGCGCCCACCAGAATACCTCGCCGATGAATTCGGGCGGCTTTTTCTTGAGGGTGGAGCCGGTCAGGTCGAAGTACACGTTCGGCAGCATCCGCGCCAGCTCGCCGGCCACGTGGTAGTCGGGGTTGCCCAGGTGGGCGCCGATGATGGGCAGATCAGGGAAGTGGCGCGCAATTCGGTCCAGGTGTATGGCCTGCATGCGCGCCATGGAAACGTCCAGGAAACGATCCCGCGGCCCGCGGGCGACAATTCCAAGGTGAAACAGCACCGGCATCCCGTACATCGCACAGCGCGCGTAAACCGGCATGAAATCATCGTCGTCGTAGTTTTTCAGCGGCCAGATGAACTTGATACCCCTGCAGCCGGCAGCCTTGAGGTGGTCCACCGTGCGCGCGCTGTCCTCCCCCAGTCGTACGTAACCCATGCCTATCAAGAAATCACCGTGCTGGCTGAGTGCTTCGACCAGTTGGTCGTTGCTGGCATATGGAGGCCCGTACAGCGCCGTTACGGCGACCCTGTCTATGCCCAGCCGCTCGCACTCTTTGCGCAGCTTCTCTACGTAAGGCTCCCACTCGGATGGTAGATGATGATGGGCATCGATAACCATGGCTGTTATAACCCTCCGTTCGAATGTGTCAGGACGGCGCCACTTGCCGCCCGAACTCGGCAACTGCAGCATACCCTCTGGACTTCATTGCGAAGGCTCGGAGGAAGATTTCTTGGCTTGCTTGCGCGCACGCCTGGCCTCCTTTTTCTTGTGTCTGGTGCGCCGCCAGCCGATCCACGGGAAGAGAAACCATGCAATAGCTCCCAGCAGGCCCAGGAACAGCAGAATGCAGCCGGCCCGCGCACAACCCGGACTGTCCTCTTCCTCAAGGTCATCCTCTTGGATTTCGTCTTCGACCATCTAGCATATCGCTCCAATATGAAGCTGTACAGCGCTGCATTCCAACCCGCTTGGGCTGCGCTGCATCCTTCAACACTGCACTGTGTATTTACGGTTCCCTCTGGGGCCGTGAATTCCTTTACAGTGCCTAACCCGTTTGCTATAATAATAATGATTGGTGGGCGCTTAGTTCAGAGGGAGAACGCCACCTTGACACGGTGGAGGTCAGTGGTTCAAGTCCACTAGCGCCCACCACTTTTTTGTGCAGCCTCGCCGGACGTGCTCACCGATACTGCTCGTCTTCGCCGCCGATCGCCTGATACAGCGTCTCTGGAAACCGAAGGCTAGTGGGCCGGTTAGGCACCTTGCATTGACCATGCCGACATTCATTGCCTGCCGGGCGGGTTGGGTGGCGGCTTGTAGTATGTAACGGCATGTCCACCGCGATCGCTTTTCTTCCGCCAGCTTGATTTAGCCGTCGTGTTTGCCGTACAATACGGCACCGGGCAATTAGTCGGTGCTGCGCCGGCCGTTCGGCGCGGCCCTTGAGTGGATGCACACACCGCTGAATCAATTAAGAAGGAACGGTGGCAGTAGTGGGTCAGATTAAACTAACGTTACCAGACGGTTCAATAATGGAGGTCGCCAGCGGCACCACCCCGCTGGCGGTGGCAGAAAGCATCGGCAAACGGCTGGCCAAGGAGGCGGTGGCCGCGCGCCTCAACGGACGGCTGCTGGACTTGACCGCTAAACTGGACGAGGACGGTAGCTTTGAGGTGCTTACCTTCGACGATCCGGTCGGCAAGAGCGTCTACTGGCACTCGACCGCCCACGTGATGGCGGCGGCGGTGGTGCAACTGTTTCCCGATGCCAAGCCGACCATCGGGCCGCCCATTGACGAGGGTTTCTACTACGACTTTGACGTCAGCAAGCCGTTCACCGAAGAGCAACTGGCTGACATAGAGGCGGAGATGGCCAAGCTGATTGAGGCAGACGAGCCCTTCGAGCGGATGGAAATGAGCGTGGAGCAGGCCATCGAGTACTATCAACAACAGGGAAATCCTTACAAGGTCGAATTGATCGAAGAAATAGCCCGCAACGGTGATAAGACCGTGTCGCTGTATAAGACCGGCCCGTTCGTGGACTTGTGTCGAGGCCCGCACCTGCCCAGCACAGGGAAAATCGGAGCTTTCAAGCTCCTGTCCGTGGCCGGAGCCTACTGGCGCGGGGACGAAAAGAACCCCATGCTGCAGCGCATTTACGGCGTATCCTATCCCCGCCGGGCGCAATTGCAGGCACGACTGGAGTTCCTCGAGCAGGCGCGACTGCGCGATCATCGCCGCCTGGGCCGTGAGCTGGAACTGTTCAGCTTCTTCGAGGAGGCCGGCGCCGGCCTGGTCTACTACCACCCGTACGGCGCAATGCTGCGCCAGATCGTCTGCGACTTCACCATCAAAGAGCACCTGCGGCGCGGATACAAGCTGCTGCGTACTCCGCACCTTATCAAGGCGGATATCTGGGACATTTCCGGCCACCGCCCGCAGGGATACCCCATGTACTTTACCGAGGTTGACGGCCAGGAGTACGGCATCAAACCCATGAACTGCCCCGGACACATTCTCATCTACAGGTCCAAGACGCGCAGCTATCGCGACCTGCCGCTGCGCTATTTCGAGCTGGGGACGGTCTACCGCCACGAACTGGCCGGAGTGCTGCACGGACTGATGCGTGTTCGAGGCTTCACCCAGGATGATGCCCACATCTTTTGCACGCCCGAGCAACTGGAAAGCGAGATTATCGGGGTGGTGGACTTCGCCCTTGACATGATGCGCACGTTCGGCTTCCACGAGTACGAAGTGTACCTGTCCACCCGGCCCGACAAGTCGGTCGGCACTGACGAGCAATGGGAGCGTGCCACCGAGGCCCTGCGGCTGGCCCTCCAGCATAAGGAGATCGCCTACCAGGTGGATGAGGGCGGGGGAGCCTTCTACGGGCCGAAGATTGACATCAAAGTCCGTGACGCCATCGGTCGCCTGTGGCAATGCCCCACCATTCAGTGCGACTTCACGCAACCGGAGCGCTTTGACATCAACTACATCGGGCCGGACGGAAAACCACACCGGCCGGTGATGATTCACCGGGTGGTGCTGGCAGGCATAGAGCGCTTCCTGGGCGTGCTCATCGAAAACTACGCCGGCAGCTTTCCCCTGTGGCTGTCCCCCGTGCAGGTGCGTGTGCTGCCCATCACAGACCGCAACCTCGATTACGCCCGTGCAGTTTATCAGCGGCTATGGGACACGGGGTTCCGCGTCGAGCTGGATGACAGCAACCAGACGTTAAGCGCCAAGATCAGGGATGGCGAACTGATGAAAATACCCTACCTGCTCGTGGTCGGAGATCGCGAACAGGAGGCGGGCACCGTGGCCGTCCGAGACCGCGACGCCGGCGACCTGGGCGGCCGGTCATTGGACGAGTTTATCGCTCAGCTTCGCGAGCAAGACAAGCCCGGGCAGGTTTGACAGCGCAATCCGAACAACTTCATGTGTCGCACTGGAACCTGTGCCATTGAGCCCGCGCCTTCACCATCCAGGCTCGGGTTTTGTTTTGTCGTTTGCACGCTTGCCTTGACGCCAGGCCGCGGCTTGCTCATGATAATGAAGGTATGGATACGCCGTCCGTCGAAAACGTTCGCAGCTTATAGTCTGTGCGATAGATGACCTGAAATGGACAAGCCTAGTGCTGAGGAAGATTTAACATCCCAACAAGCCGGCATTCCACCTGCGCGCGTGCGCGAAGGTACGGTTACGCGCCGCGCTCTTATCATCGGTGCACTCGGATCCTTGGCCATAGGCCTGGGAGCTCCATGGGCCGAACACGTCCTCCGTGGTTCGTACATGACCCTCGACTTCAGCACCCCTGCTGCAATCTTCCTGCTGTTTGTCTTGGCGGCGGTGCCGCAATACGCATTGTGGAGGATGCGCTCTGCCTTTCGCTTCACGGCGGCCGAGCTTATCACCATCTTTTCGATGATGACGGTAGCATCCGCCATCCCCACCATGGGACTGACGGCCCAGATCATCCCGCTTGTTACAGCTCCGTACTACTACGTCAGTGTTGAGAATAAATGGGATACTCTCATCCTGCCCAACTTCCCTCAGTGGGCGGCTCCGGCCGGGGCGGCGCCGGGCGCTTCGGTTATCAGGTATCTTTATGAAGGCCTTCCCCTGGGCAAGAGCATCCCCTGGGTAAAGTGGCTTCCGATGTTAGGGGCATGGGTGCCGTTCATCCTCGCCTTGTACCTGGTGATGATTGCAATGATGGTGTTGCTGCGTCGCCAGTGGGTGGACAATGAGCGCTTGACCTTCCCGCTGACCCACCTGCCCCTGGAGTTATCGGGTTTTGGCCATGACGGGTTCCCTGCCCTGTTGCACAACAAGGTGTTTTGGTTGGGGTTCGCCTTACCCGTTTTCTTCGGGATACTGACCGGCCTGCATGCTTACCTTCCGCAGGTGCCGGCCCCCAGATTGGTCCAGGGCATGCCGGTGTTCCGCAAGCAGATGACACTGGAATTCCGCATCAGCTTCCCGATGATTGGGTTCTTTTACCTGGTCACCACCGAGGCCAGTTTCAGCTTGTGGTTTTTCAACCGTATCTTTTTCATCGTCCGGGGGATTCTCAACATTCTGGGTGTGGCCGGTGCCGAAAAGATGGGCGTCTTCGGCACGCCGGAGCCTTACTTCGCGCACCTGGGGACGGGCGCGTTCATTGCGCTGGTCGCGTCTAACATGTGGGTGGGCCGCCGGCATTTCAGTCGCGTATGGCAACTGGTGAGAGGCGCCGGCGATCGGCAGTACGAGGCGGTGGAGATAATGTCATTCCGCACGGCGTTCTGGACGATGCTCGGTGGGCTGGGATTCATGGGATGGTGGTTGGCCCAGTCCGGGATGCCGTATATCGCCGTGCCGGTGTTCCTGGGCTTGGCGTTCGTTTACTTCGTGGGCCTGACGCGGGCGGTGGTTGAGGCGGGCTTTGCCGAGGCCGTGGCCCCCAAGATAGCCCCGGATATGACGATCTCGTGGCTGGGTACAAACACCCTCGGTCACCGCGGTATCGTCGCCGCGGGGCTGTCTTATGTATGGTGCAGCGATATCCGCACCTTCGTGATGTGCTCGGTGGCCAATAACCTGAAGATGGCACAGGGTATTACTCACCGGCGCCACCTGCTGGTGTGGGCCTTCCTGATCGCGATAATACTTTCGTTCGCGTCATCGTTCTGGCTGACGCTGACTCGTGCCTACGTGCAGGGCGGTGTCACGATGAACAGTTGGTTCTTCAAGGACGGGCCCAACCTGGACTACAAGTACTTCGCGGCGAAAATCATGAACCCCTCCGGCCCCGCGTGGTATGGAATAAGCCTGGCCTCGCTCGGTGGCTTGTTATATGCACTGTTGGCCGCTTTGCGGTTCCGTTACCCATCCTGGCCCCTGCATCCGCTCGGCTATGCACTCGGCAGCGTGTGGATAATGGATGCCATCTGGTTCACGTGCTTTACTTCGTGGGCCCTGAAAAGTCTCATTCTGCATTACGGGGGCAACAAGCTGTACAGTTACATGCGGCCCGGTTTTTTGGGCCTGATATGCGGGCAATACACTATCAACGCCCTGTGGCTGATAGTTGACCAGATTGCCGGAAAAACGGGTAACCAAATATTCTGGATCTAGTTGCCCGTCTGCTTCCTTGGGATGGCATCAAGGGTTATGACGAGAATAAGCCAAGAATTGCTCGTTTCCCCGTCAGTGTGGCCGCCGAGGCGCTAATTGCGCGGTTTTTCCGTCGCCCTGCGGGTCTGCAACAGGCGCTCGACCCGGGCGACTAGTTCCCGACCGCTGAACGGCTTCGTCAGATAGTCATCGGCGCCCATTTCCAGCCCTTTGACTATGTCTTGAGTGTCATTGTGAGCCGTGACCAGAATAATGGGTACGTCCGAGGTCTGACGAATAATGCGCTGGACTTCGATACCGCTGATATCCGGCAGCGTCCAGTCCAGCAAAACAGCCGAGAATTCCGAGGCCTGGAATTGCTCCAGCGCCGACCTGCCGTCGTATGCGCATACCGGCTGCATCCCGGCTGCCTCCAAGAAGCGGGCGATCTGGCGTGCTACCGAGGGCCGGTCATCCACGACCAGCACATGTGCTCCATTCATTCACGACACCTCTCTTGCTCTCATGCCCTGCGCTGCAGCTGCTTTACGTCTTTTGTGCATCGCACCACCGCCCTGCTTGTCTGTTCAAAGATGGCCCAAACTCCCCAGTCGGCTCCCTGGATGTGCGCTCCAAGTTCTGTGGGTATTCTAATTATACTCAAATTTATGTATATGTAAACACAGTTTTACAATGTGGCAAATTTCATGGCCGAGGTAGACTCGCTCCCGGTACTCGGCAACCGAACATTTCCGGGCGATGCCGGGCACGGCAACCCGGTTGAATTGGGCGCTCCGCAGGCGGCACAAAGCGGCCCTCCGCATCACAGCGGAGGGCCGTCCGCGACGAGGGGCAAGAGGGAACCAACCTACTTCTTCATTTTGGCCTTCAGCACGTCGATGCGGCTGACAACACCCAGCAGCTTGTTGTTGTCATCCACGATCGGCACGCGCTTGACTTTGTGTTCACTGAGCAGCTTGGCCAGCTCATTGACGGTTGCGTTAGGGCCTGCCGTGATTGGTTCCTGGCCTTCGATAAGCTTCTTTACCGTCGTGGTGGAGCGCGCGGTAAGCACGTCGGCCTCGGTGACGACGCCGACTACGACACCATTGTCATCCACGACAGGCATGCCGCTGACGTTGTTCTTTACCAGCGCTGCAATTACATCGCTGACTTTGTCCTTCAGTCCCGCGGTTACTACCTTGGCTTTCTTCGTCATTATGTCCTTTGCCCGCTTGACTGCCATCTGGTGTCACCTCCCTCCTTTGCTAGGTATGTTTAAGGCGCTATGAAATATGGATGATGACCAGATGGCAGGGCAACGTCTATCACGAGCCTATACTTATTCCAGGACTTGTTCTAGGACGAGTTTAATATTCACTCTTCATGCTCGGGTCACCTTCTTATCATCCGACAAATTTTTTCCCAGAAGGAATCGACCATGGCGAAGCGAATGATTGGTAGCACTATCTCGTTGGCAAGGGGGTGGGAGGCGACCCGGGATGCGGGCATGCAACAAGAGCTTGGGGCAGTATTTTACGCCGCCATCGGTTGCGCGCTTTGCATGGCGGGCACTGCAGATGTTCGCGCCTGCGTTGTGTCAACCGCGCACCATTGATCCCGCGTGCGGGGCCGGAGTGTTTCTCCAGGCTGCCTTGGAGCTGCAAGTCACCGCCGCCCGGAATTTGTGGGGATGCGAGAAAGACGCTGCTATCAGGCAGTTATGGGTAGCAAACGGACTGGCAGACAGCGGGATAAACCTGTTGATCCATAACGGGTTGATGGATTACAGGCCCCAGGTGGTAGCCGAAAGTTTCGACGTGGTTATCGGCAATCCGCCGTTTCACAACCGGGACCTAGACGACGCGCCCCCGGACCTGCTTCAACAGCTTGGCACCCGCTTCCGATTGTGGACACGAGGCAAGCCGTTGCCACCGACCTTCGGTCAATTGTCAAGTCCATTGGATAGCCGGCTCGTCACGAGGCTGAAAAACTTTCCCAGCGAGCTGCTGTTTCTCGAGCGCTTCTGTGAGTTGTGCAAGTCCGATGGATGGATAGTCATCATTCTTCCCGAGGGCGTATGTGCTAACCAGCGATGGCGCTTCGTGCGGCAGTGGCTGGTGGACAATTTCACCATCCGGGGAGTAGTGGGCTTGCCGCGCGGCACCTTCCGTGCCGGGCGTACGGTTGCAAAGACCTGCTTGTTACTGATGCAAAAGGCTGCACCACCGCCGGGGCATCGCGTGTTGATGGCGGAGGTAGAACAAGTCGGTGCCGAGGATGACCAGTTGCCGGCGGTGTTGGAAGCTTGGCGACAGGGAACGGAGATCGGCACTTCGTTCCCATGGCTTCCCGTACCGGGAAGATGAAACGGAGGGAACAGAACAATGATACGAGTTGAACAATGTATTACAACTATCGTGATCTGGGGACTTCTGGCTGCCTTCTTCCCCGCTCTGACCAACGCCCAAGCAATTCCCAAGAAGCTTATTGAATACGGCTGGGACGTACCGACGCCCGCCTACGTCGCCCAACACATCGGACAGATGGAACAGCGCCCGTTTGACGGCATCATGATGCGGCTGTCCACCGTGCGTGACGTGTTTTGGCAAAAGGAGGTTGACGAACAGGCCTTCGCCGCCGAACTGGAAACTCTCCAAAGCATCCAGTGGAACAAGTTCACCGACAACTTCATAACCATGCTGGCCAGATCGCAGATGGACTGGTTCAGTGATGATGACTGGCAGTGGGTACTGCGCAATGTGGGGTTGTGCGCCAAGGCTGCACGTGCCGGCCATTGCAAGGGTTTGACCTTCGATCCGGAACCGTATGGACCCAGCCCCTGGGACTACGGCAAGCAGCCCCATGCCGACACGAAGACCTTCAGGGAATATGAGGAAATGGTCTACCAGCGGGGAATGCAGTTCATGCAGCGGATCCAGCAGGAATTTCCTAACCCCGTGATCCATACCTTCTACCTGCTGGCGCTGTTCCGCCCCATGGCGGAAGAGCCGGACATTCAGAAGCGCGAACAGATGCTGGTGCGACATTCCTACGGGCTGTACCCGGCTTTCATCAACGGCATGTTGGAAGCTGCTGAACCCGGCACTATCATCACCGATGGCAACGAGACCTCCTACTACTATACAAGTCCCCTCGACTATTTTGAAAGCTACTGGGTCATTCACCAACTGTCGCAGAACTTGGTCCTCCCCGCGCTGCGTGCCAAGTACCGCGCGCAAGTGCAATGCGCCCAGGCCCTGTACGTGGATCACCTCTTCAACTTGCGATCCATCAAGACGGTGGCCAACTACATGACACCACAGCAGCGGGCTGAATGGTTCGAACACAACGTTTATTATGCTCTGAAGAGCAGCGACCGCTACGTGTGGCTGTACAGCGAAAGGATGAACTGGTGGACGGGCCAAGGGATGCCCGCGGGCCTGGAAGAAGCGGTCATCTCGGCCCGCAACAAGATCGCCCACAACGAACCGCTGGGAATTGACCCCGAGCAGTTGCAGCAATACATCGAGGACGCCCAAAGGCGGATGGACGAGGAGATAGAGAGCAAGCTTATCAAGCGCTCAACGGAGATCGCCTCACTGGGAGCGAACGACGCGCCCCCACGCATAGACGGGAAACTGGATGACCCCGTGTGGCAAAAAACGGCCGCATCCGAGCCGTTCTTACCCACTGCCCTGTTGGCCCACGATCTTACCGCCCAGACCACGGCCAAGGTGCGCTGGGATGAGCGCAACCTCTACATCGCCGTCACCTGCAACGAACCGAATATGGCCAACCTCCGGCTCGTGGGTAGTAACCGCGATGACGAGGTATGGAGAGGCGACTCGGTGGACTTGTTTCTGGCCAACAGCCGCCAGGGGGGCTACTTGCACATTATCATCAACCCCGCCAATGTAACGTGGGACGCAAACCAGACAGAGTCAAAAACTGATATGTCATGGAACCCTGACTACGAACATGCCACATCCCGCGGCCCGGACCATTGGGCAGTAGAGCTGGCCATTCCCTGGAGCATTCTCGGCTTCCAGTCGCCGCCCCGGGGGCAGACAATCTTCGCCAACATCTGCCGCTGTCGGCCGGCTGCTAGGGAGTATAGCTGCTGGTCGCAAACAGTCCGCGGGTTCCAGGAGCCGGAGCACTTCGGCGCCTGGACCCTTAAATAGAATATGCCGTCAATTGCGACGAGGAGGATATCAACATGGAATACGTTCGCTTCGGCAACACCGGCCTTGTAGTCTCGCGCCTGTGCCTAGGCGCAATGACATTCCCCAGCACCTGCGACGAGCAGACCGCCAGGCAAATCGTGGACGAGGCGATCGACCACGGCATCAGCTTCATCGACACCGCAGACTCGTACGGCCCGCGCACCAGCGAAGAATTTCTGGGGCGTGCATTGAAGGGCAAGCGCGACAAGATCGTGCTGGCCACCAAGTTCTGGGTGAAGCTATACGACGACCCGGTCGGCGGGGGATGTTCGCGGTATCACGTAACGCGGGCGGTCGAAGACGCCCTCAAGCGGCTTCAAACCGACCACATTGACCTTATCCAACTCCACCACCCCGACGACAAAACTCCCGTGGAGGAGACCATCTCCACCCTCGACAACCTCATCAAGCAAGGCAAGATCCGCTACTACGGTGTCAGCAACCACTATGCCTGGCAGATGGCGCACATGCTGGGGGTAAGCGCCCTGCACAACTGGGAACCGCTGGCCTCCATCCAGTGCCGTTACAGCATAACCGACCGCGTGGTAGAGAACGAAACGGTGCCGTTTTGCCAGCGCTTCAATATCGCCATAATGGCGTACAGCCCGCTTGACGGCGGCTTGCTGACCGGCAAGTACAAGCGAGGCGAGGAGCCACCGGCCGGTTCACGGGCGGCCAGCTCTCCATACCTGCGCAAGCGCCTCACCGACCGGTTCTTTGATGTCACCGACGTCATGGCCGAAATCGCCGAAAAGTACGGCATCAGGCTCAATCAACTGGCCATAGCATGGCTGCTGGCGCGCTCCGCCAACGTCATCCCGATCCTCGGAGGCAGCAAGCCGGAGCACTTCAGCCAGCTATACGATGTCTGCGAGATAAAGATAGACTCCGAGGACCTTCAACGAATAGACGACGTCTCCGAGTGGGCACGCTATCAGCCGTTCCTCAATCAACCGGTAAGCAGCGGCGCGCCGGCGGGCCTTGCCTGGCTGTGAGCGGAGCAAGGGCCTCCTGCTTCGTCTGCCGGTGGGTGCCGGCACGGCGCGTGCCCGGAGGGGTGAGCCGTTGAACATATCTGCCCTCTCCGCCGGCGTCCAAGTCGGCGGCTGCAGGGCAGGCTGGCACGGGAGGTAAGCGGCTGTTTCGTGAATGCGTCCCGGGCATCATGTGCGAACGTGTTGCCGCCGGCGACCCATTTTCAGTATTTGCGAGGTGATGAGGGCTTCTATGCCGCAAGAAAGTCAAAAGCAAAAAAAGCAGCGGGCGCTTAAGATACTGCAGATAATGCAGCAGACATACCCCGGCGCGACCACGGCTCTCAACTGGAGCACTCCGCTGGAGTTGTTGATTGCCACTATCCTCTCGGCGCAGTGCACCGACGAAAGGGTAAACGAGGTGACTGCACCGCTGTTTAAGAAGTACAAAAGCTGTGCCGATTGGGCCGCCGTTGACCAGGAGACGCTGGAGCAAGAGATAAGGCCCACCGGTTTTTTCCGCAACAAGGCCAAGAGCATCCGGGCGGCGTGTGCCGCCATCTGCGAGCGCTTCGGAGGGCAGGTGCCCAAGACCATGGCCGAGATGCTGACGCTGCCGGGGGTGGCACGCAAGACGGCGAACGTGGTGCTGGGGACTGCATACGGCATCGCGGAGGGGATTGTCGTGGACACCCACGTCTCCCGCGTGGCTGTCCGCATGGGGCTGACACCGCCTCAGAACACCAAGAGCATCAATACGACCAAGATCGAGAAGGACTTGATGGAGCTATTCCCCCGCGATCAATGGGTTTTCATCGCCCATGCCCTCATCTGGCACGGGCGGCGTGTCTGCACAGCGCGCAAGCCCAAGTGCGACGAGTGCCCGGTCAACGAACTGTGCCCCAAGGTCGGGGTTGACAACTAGGCACGCACACTTGACACCTAGCAAATCCCCTGCCAGTCCAAATCGTCGTGTTCCTCCAAGAACCGGATGGTTTCATCAAGTCCTCGGACCCCGCGTGTTGTGCCCGTAGCCGTGCAACACATGGCCCCGACGGCGTTGGCCAGGCGCGCGGTGCGTTCCAGGTCCCAGCCCCGCAGGGTGCCCAGCAAAAAGCCGGCAACGAAGGCATCGCCGGCCCCGGTCCCGTCCACCACCTCGACCGGATAAGCCGGCAGCTTCAACTCAACGTCCGCGGTCCGCACGTAACATCCGCTTTCCCCCATTTTCAGGGCCACGGTCTTGATGCCCAAGTCCAAGAGCGCGGCGGCGATGTCAGCCGGCTCGCTGCGGCCGGTAAGTTGCTCGGCCTCCGAGATGCTGGGCAGAAAAATGTCGGCTTCGCGCAACACCGGTTCCAGTACCGTCATCCACCGACCCGTGTGGTCCCACGCACTGTCCACGCAGGTTGTCACACCGGCCTTACGGGCCTGCCGCAGCACCGAGGCCGCCGGCTCGCCGTCAAAGCCAGGCATGAGCAAGGCCCCGGCATAGTGCAGGATTTGTGTGTTGCGGACAAGGTCCAGGTCTATCTGCTCGGGCTTCAGACAGGCATTGGCACCTATATGATGTATGAAGGTACGCTCGCCGGCATTGTCAATGAGGATGATCGTTGCGGAAGTGCCGGCCTGTTCGACACGCACTATGTGGCTGCTATCTATGCCTGCCGCCTGCAAGGCACCTATCACGAAGTCTCCAAGGCCGTCCTGTCCCACTGCCCCTACCACCGACACCCTCGCTCCCAGTTTTCTGAGTCCGATGCCGGTGTTGGCCGCGCACCCGCCGATACCGATGCCTATCTCGTCAACCAGCGATAACCGGCCTCGCTGAGGCCATTCATCCACTGCGCGGCTCCACAGGTCCGCGACTAGAATCCCCAGGCACACCACTTGGGGCGTATCCTCGGTCCGGCCGACTGGTTCCTCGGTCATGTTTATCACTCCAGGGACTGGCTCCGGGTTTACCTCTGCCGCGCAAGGTCATGTCCAGGCCGTGTATTACGACGGACACATCAGCCTGCGTCCTGCATGAACCACTTGCGCCGCTTGTACGTTATTATCTTGTATCCTGTTGTCAGACTGCTGGACGCAGCGCAAATTTCGCCGCCCTGTCAAGGCATTCCTTCCAAGGCATGGTGGGCAAAACCGCGTTGCTTGACAGTGTACAGGGGGGGCCTTATACTTTCAGCGAGGGGATACGACGCGAGGAGAATATGCACATAATGACGGTAGAAGAAAGTGTTACCGATAACATTGAAGAACTCTTGGAGGTGTTGCCGCCAGAGGTCAGACGCACGTTAGCCAAGCATCCTGCGCTTGACGACTTGCTCGAGGTAATCATTGACCTGGGTCGCCCCATCGAGGCGCGTTTTCCCGGCAGCTTCGAATACCTCACCGAGCGGCCCGCTACCAGTGACGACGTTGCCTACGTAGTGGAGCGTGTCGGGGAGTTTGACCGCGACAACCGCGCCGGCATCGAGCGCACCTTGCACCGCATCTCGGCAATCCGCAACCGCTTGGGCAACATTGTCGGGCTGACTTGCAGGGTAGGGCGCGCCGTCTTTGGCACTGTTGACATTATCCGCGACATCTTCGTGACCGGCCGCAGCGTGCTGCTGCTGGGCAGGCCGGGCGTAGGTAAGACGACCAAGCTGCGGGAAGTGGCACGGGTGCTGGCCGACGAGTTCAACAAGCGCGTTGTGGTGGTGGACACCAACAACGAAATCGCCGGTGACGGCGACATTCCGCACCCGGCCATCGGGCGGGCCCGCCGCATGCAGGTGCCGAACACCCACCTGCAGCACGACATAATGATCCAGGCGATCGAGAACCACATGCCCGAGGTGATTGTCATTGACGAGATAGGCACCGATGCCGATGCGGCGGCGGCACGAACGATCGCCGAGCGCGGAGTGCAGCTCATAGCCACGGCGCACGGCAACAGCCTGGAAAACCTGATGCAAAATCCCACCCTCGCAGACCTGATCGGGGGAATTCGGGCTGTCACCCTCGGCGACGAGGAGGCGCGCAAGCGCGGCACCCAAAAGACGGTGCTGGAACGTACCGCCCCGCCGACTTTCGATACCGTCATCGAGATAGAAGAAATCAACAGGCTGGCTATCCACCATGACGTGGCGCGGGCCGTGGATCTACTCCTGTTGGGCGAGCCGGTAACGGTGGAAGTGCGGCAAAAGTCGGCCGACGGCAACGTAACTACCGAGCAGCGCCTGGTTCGCCTCCAAGGCACGGATATCGGGCAACTTGCCGCCGAAGAGGAACTTAGCCAACTGGAACTGGAAATAGAGCAGGCGCGGGGCCGCACTGCACTGAAGCGCATTTACCCGTTGGGGATTACGCGGCGGAAACTGGAGAAGGCACTGCGCGATCTGCGTGCGCCGTTGAGCATCACCAACAATCCCGACCGCGCCGACGTGGTGCTTGCGCTCACCAGCCACATACAATCGGTGGACGACATTCCCGGTCCGCCTAACAGCGAGCTTATCACCGTCCGCAGCAACACATACACCCAGATCTACGGTGCAGTGCGGCGGCTGATGGACGAGGATAGAAGCAGCGACGAACGCTTCGCCCTCCAAGAGGCGCAGCAGGCAGTGTACCAGGTGTTGAAAACGGGCAAACCGGTGGACTTGCTGCCGCAAAAGCCCTATGTGCGCCGCCTGCAGCATGAGATTGCCAACAGCCACAATCTTCCCTCCGAGTCACTAGGCCGCGATCCCCGACGGCACGTGCGCATCCTGCCACTGTAAGGTGGCTGGCCTTGTTGATGAGATGAGCATAAAATATCGGTTCATAGTCCTCGATGGCGGCGAAGGGTGCGGAAAATCGCTGCAGGTACGGTTGCTTGCCGAAAGCTGTGAGCGTTGCGGCCTGCCGGTGGTGGTTACGCAGGAGCCGGGGGGGAGTGCCGTAGGTGCGCACATACGCGATTTGCTGCTTGACCGCCGCCACCTGGAGATGACCCCCCTCACCGAGGCCTTCTTGTTCTGCGCGGATCGTGCCCAGCATGTCGCCGAGGTGATCAATCCGGCCCTTGCCGCCGGAAAGATTGTTATCTGCGATCGGTTCGCTTCTTCCACCTTCGCCTACCAAGGTTACGCAGGGGGACTGGGCCTGGAGCTCGTTGACCGCATCAATTCGGTAGCGACAGGCGGACTGCTGCCTGACGTAACCCTTATACTCGACATTGACCCCTCAGTCGGACTGATGCGCAAGTTCGGGCCGGATGTACACAAGGGCGACCGCATCGAGCTGAAGTCGTTGCAGTTCCACCAGCGGGTACGCGAAGGCTTCCTGAGGTATGCCGACTATCTCGGCGAACGGGCTTTCGTGCTGGATGCGGACCGCCCTGCAGATGTCATCCACCGCGAAATACTCGACATCGTGGGGCTGCCGTAAGCTGCGGTTGGCCCTCGGAAAGCCATCATTCGGCATAAACCCACTCTCAACCCCTCTGTCTCAACCAAACGGTACCCCTCGAGGCCGGCTTGCAACAGGCACGCACGATGATGCCAAGAATTGCTCCTGCGCCAACACGCTCGGGCAGGTCAAGGGCACGGCATAGACGAACGAATCCTGCGCGCTCAAGACGTGACAAGGGAGGATTGTCCCATGAAAAGCGTTGTTTGGATGGCCGCATGTCTTGTACTGGCGACAAGTGTAGTTGCGCTCGGCCAGGACTATCCGCGCCTTGACTCGAATATCTGGTTCCTGCGGGTTGTCAACCCTGCCGACGCGCGGGCAAAACTGTGCGTTCGTGTTTACTTCAACCCTAACCGCCCTCCTTGGCGGGGTGACACGTTCTTCCTCGCACGCGGCAGCGAGCAAGAAAACCTACCGCCGAAGGAGCAATGGCTGCGTCCCGGTGAAAGCAGCGACTGGGTGGACATCGGACCTCACATGAGCAAGAGCCCCTTGTTCGGGGGCTCCCCCAATTACCTGTCATCTGTTTTCCTCGGTGCCATGTACGATCCGCCGTCCAACAACCTCCACCTGGTTGCCGAAGTAGCCCGCGGGCCGGAGCGGCGCGTGGTGCGGCGCATAGCCGTAGCAGACCTTCATCCTACGTTCATAGGATATTCCACATGGCTTGGCGCCTCGCCGAAGCTACCGACACTGGGCTTGATGATTCCAGTGGATCCCACCAAGAGCGAACGCATCTGGACCCTCGAGGAGGCTGCTCGACAGCAGCTTGACTGGATCGCCTCATACGGTCCTCAGCCGCAGCCGCCTCGCTATATATGGTTCATATCCCACCAGTCACGCATCAACTTCAAGCATCCGACTCGCCTGGAGAGAATGCAAGTACAGATAGTCAACCGCCTGGGCTACAACAACCTGACTTACTATGCTTCTGACGCCGAAGATGTGGAGGCAATCCGCGAACTAGGCGGCGCACTCATTCGGGCCAAGATGGTAGGCCGCAACAACGCTGAAGAAACGGCGCGCAGGATGAAGCAAGCCGGTACCTGGCGATACGTGCGCCTGGCCAACTTCGGCGATGAAATAGACATCTCGCTGCGGGCCAAGGCCCAGGAACAGGACGCCGCCTTCGTGGACTACCTCAAGAGTGCCGGTTTTGATCCCATGGACTTCGTAAGGCCCCAGGACGAGGCGGCAGCCGCCGCCCTTCCCGCCGACCAGCGCTGGCGTTTTGTCCACCTCGGCGGACCGCTGCCGCCGGAAAAACCCAAGCTCTTCTACGAGGCAGCCGTCTTCCGCTACCGACTGTGGACACAAGAGCTTGCCCGGTCAACCCGCCAGATCCAGCAGTATTTCCCGCCGGGCACCTTGACAGGGGCCAACTACAGCCCCCACCTGTCGGTGTGGCCCGACGTCCGCAAGTGGATTGACGTGTTCCGCGATGGTGGCATGACCATGCCCTGGTCCGAAGACTGGTGGTGGCAAGTGCCGGAGGCCTCCCCCCAGTCCTACGGCTATCTGCTGGACGCCTTGCGCCATGCCGCGGATTACCACAATAGCCCGCTTTGCTTCTATACCATTCCCGATCCGGTGTCGTGGATGTCTGCTCAGCAGCGGGCGGCGAACCTGCTGCGGATGAACTACTTTGCGTTGGGTCACCAGGCCAAGGTCATTGACCATTTCTGCATCTACCACCAGGCTTTCGGCACCTGCGATTACATCGACTTCGAACTCAGCAAGTACGAATTCCGCTCCATTCACCGCATAATCAGCCAGGTCAGCAAGATAGATGAGCGCCTGTACAAGGCGCGGATGAGGCGCGCCGAGGTAGCCATCGTGATGCCGATTGCCAACGACGTGTGGAATACCGAAGACCTTCTCACCCAGGATCCGCCCCAACAGAACCTGTACTGGGCGCGCACGAACGTAGACAACCACGAGCGCAAGGCCTTGTGGCTGGCCCTGCGCCACGCCCACATACCGGTCGATCTCATCACCGACGAAGACATTGCAGCAGGGGGGCTGGACGGTTACAAGGTCGTCTACCTGGTAGGCCAAGAGCTGCTGGACAGTGCAGTGCCCAAGCTGCGGCAATGGGTGGCAAACGGGGGGATCCTGGTCGGCGAAGGCGGCGGTGGCTTGCTCAACCAGTACCGCGAGCCCATCCGGCAAATGTATGAACTGTATGGAATAACTGCAAGCAAACTACAGCGGCCCGTCCGCAGCATCGGCCCCGCCGCTGACTTGCCGAAAATGGCGGCCCTGGACACCATGACATACTATCCAGGGCCCGGTGTCCAGCCCTGCCGGTTGCCGGTGTTGTGCTACAAGCAGCAACTGGAGCCGGATGATTACACCACGGTGCTTGCCCTGTTCGCCGACGGCTCGCCGGCCATGGTAATGCGCGATGTCGGGGCGGGACGGGTCTTGCTAGTCGGGGCGTTGATGGGAATGGCTTACTTGCAGCCGGCCATGGCCACACGCCAGGGCCTCCCCGAGCACTTCCCGGAAAACATCCGGCAACTCATCACCTTACCGACCCGCTGGGTGCAAATAAGCCGGCCCGTGATAACCTCCGACCCGCTGGTCGAGGCCACGCTGCAGGAGGGGCCGTTAGGGCCGATAGTGACCTTGATCAACTTCCGCAACAAGCCGCAGTCCAAGGTGGTCGTGAGGCTGCCGGGGTTGCCGGAGGCACGCAAGGTTACCAGCCTGCAACACGGGGCATTGCGGGTCCGCCACACCCGAAACGGCCCGGCCGTGACATTGCCGGTGGATCAGGGCGATTT
>JALGVG010000028.1 GCA_029819875.1 Candidatus Zipacnadia bacterium
CTTGCTTGATCTTGTACTTGCCGCCCATCAAGTAGTAGTACAGCTTGATTTCATCCAGCTTGCTGCAGTCATCGTAAAAGCCGTCCGGAAAGTCGGGGCAAATGCCCACTTGCAGCTCCCCGTCACGCACCGCCAGCGACTTGGGATAGAGCTGCCAGAAGTCTCGCACCGCCACCAGTATTCCCGCCTGCGAGCCGCTTGCGTCTACCCATCCTGCGGCACGCCGCAGCTTGGCGCCTGCAGCAGCCGCCGGCGTCATCGTGAACGAATCATCCCGCAACTGCGCCAGCTCCATCTCGCCGCTGCCCTCCGCCTGCTGCCCCTCGCCCAGGCCCACCGCCCACCTGGGGTTCTGCGCTTCTGCCAGCGGCAGGTGCAGCGTGATACTCTGGAACTCGGTAAACTGCGGCTCCAGGTCATTGCCCCATGCGTAGTAAACGCGGAAGTACGGGCAGTCGGCATAGAAGACAAAGCGGTTTTCGTAGGCAAAGAACTGCTCCTGGCCCTCGGAGAGGTGATGGCCACGAGTGCGCACTACTACGCGCAACGGCCCGGCCTGCTCGACGTCGATGAGATCCGGTGGGTTGTTCGTGGTGTACAGAATGCCGTTGTCGTCCACAATCCGTGCCCCCATCATCAGGTCACCACCCACCGACTTGCCGTTGACTAGTACCCGCGACGGGAACGCCGACTGCGTGACATCGAACTCCACCTGCAGGGGACCGGTGTTGACCGTCAGCAAGTTGCCGGCGCGCTTGACCTCAAGCGGGGTTTGCGGTTGCATTCGTGACACGGCTGTGCCGTACTGCAGTGTATAGACCGGTGTTTCCTTGGCCTGTGCGTCCGCCATGAAGGTCACAAGCACCCACTTGATGCTCCCGTCGCCCCACCGCGCCGTCACTTGCGCCTGCATCGGAACCTCCTCGCCGTCAGGTCCCAGCAGCCGCATGCTTGCCACGTCGCCCAACTCGCCCTTGGCGAACGGCACACCGGAGCTGACGGGGAAATGGTTTACCGCAAAGTCGTAGGGGTTGGGGACTTTCAGCGGCACCTCCGCACGCCGCACCGTCCCCTTGAACGGTGGGGGTGGCGCAAACTTGAAGGTCATATCATCGCTGACCACCTCGCTGCCGTCGGGCTTGGGCGCGACGATACGGTAATGGTACGTAGCCCCCGGCTGCAACCCCTCGAGGTATAGCCGGTGGTTGGCCAACGCCTCCTCTTCCTGCACCACTTGGCCGTATTGGGGACTGGTTCCGTACTCGATGCGGCATTGAGCCGGCCACGTCGTAATCCAGGTCAGGCGCATCAGCCCTTCGCCGTCCTTGCGGACATAGCCGGCCTCGATGTGACTCATCTCGAACTTGCGGCTGCGGATGGGCGGCTTTTGCCCCAGCAGCATTATGTCCTCGGTGATGTTGGGGCCGGTCGAGCCGACGCGGACAGTCAGCCGCTCCCCGCCCCGGAACGTGATGGGATGGTCCAGGAAGTGCACGCGCTGGCGGTTATCGTCCTCCTTGCAAACAAATCGCCCCACGACCTTGCCGTCAATGCTCATTTCGTAGGTCTGGTTGCCGGCGCTGTCGTACACCACTACTGCCGGGTAAAACTTTCCTCCTCGCGGCACCGTCACCGTTATGGTTCCGTTGGTTCCGTATACGGCCGGCCACCGGTACTCGGTGTCGTACAACTTCATGCCCTCCAGCTCCGCCTCGGGGCTGGAAAAGACGATATTGTCTGCTGATTCGGAAAGCTCCCAAATCAGGTCGAGGCCCTCGGTGACCTCGAAGTTTTCATCCTCGGTAACGTCGTCCAGCGTCAACACCTTCCTTCGTTCAGAATTTGGCGGCCCGCTGGCTTGTCGCCATCCGGTACTGTCCTTGCCCTCGTGGGGGTCAATTGTCTCGGACAGTATCGTGTAACGAAACAGCGAGCGCCCCTTGTCTTGCAGCACCTGCGCATCATGACACAAGTACAGCACGCCATCCACCAGCGCCACTCTCACGCCGGGGGCCTGGGCGTAGCTGCCGTCGGGGGCAAAGGCGGTGCATCCACCGCGGCCGGCCGCGTGTGATACCATCAACTCGCAGCCCATCCCCTTGCGGCCCGTCTGGGGATTGTTGTCTGTGTCAAAGTAGATGATGAGGTTGGCGTTGTCGAAGCTGTAGGGTGCGGCGAAGTGAACGGCCCACAGCCAACGATCCCGCATGACATTGGCCAGGTACACCTTCGTGACATCGAAGCGAGGCGGGCACTGTTCGCTGGTCGGGAAGGTTCCCACCAGCTCCGGCCTCTCGGGCACGGCCGGGTCAGTGCCGAGTTGCCGTTCTACTGCGTCGGGCAAGCCGTCACCATCACTATCGGCAGCCAGGACGGGCACGGCTGATGCCGCCGCTGCCACCAACGCTGCCGTCCCAAGTAACACGACCAACCGGCGTGAAAGCATAATAATTGCCTCCTGTCATGACTTGCAACTGCTGGGACAGATATTTCGCTGCAGCGCGGCGGGACGCCTGCCACATGCGTGGAGAAATTGCAAATACCCGTACCGCCGGCAGGGTAGCACCGACAACCGGAGAATATGACCACCACGTGTACGCTATCCCGGCAAACGGGGTTTATTGTCATGGACAGGTTCCCGGAATTGATCCTGGAAGGCACCCCTTACGAGATGGGCTGCCAGCAGGTGGAGCAGTTGGGCGCCGAGGCCGTTGTTGACCGGGTGCGCGACGGCTTCCGGATCTATGCCGACTACCACGACAAGCCGCATTTCGACGAGTACCTGCAGGCTGCCGACCGAAGCTTGCGGGGGTGGGCGCCGCACCTGGCCGCCGAGATCGAAGGCATCGCCGACGCCAGCGGGTTGCCTTACCCTGAAGTGCTTGCCCACAACTACTACACCACTTTCCGCCGCCTGTACGCGCCGGCGGCGTCCCAGCAGCAATGTAGTTGCGTGGGCATGGCTGACACCGATCAAGGCCCTGCCTTCGGCAAGAACAATGACGCCTCGCCCGGCCCTGAAGGCTGCTACATCGCCCGGCGCCGCCCCCAAGGCAAGTACCGGTTCGTGGATTTTACATACTACGGCCTTGTGAGCGTGGTTGCAGGAATGAACGAGACGGGGTTCTGTTTCGGCGGCGCCAGCCTCGGTGCTATCAAGCCCCCGCCCATCCGCGCTACCGACATTCCCGTGATGATGATACTGCGGCGTTGGCTGGAGGACTTCAGCACGGTGCACGAGGCTATCCGTTCTGCTACCACTGAGCCTGTGGATTGTGGCGCCCATTACCTGGTAGCCGATGCGCGCACCGAGCCGGGGCTGGTACATATCGAGTGGATCAAGGCCGACATTATCGGCATCAACTGGCCGGACGAAAACGGCAACGTCTATTGCACCAATATCGTCTGCACAGACGAGTGCGCCGGTTATCTGGACCCGGCGGGCGGAGAGATAATCAGCAATTCGCGCGACCGCCTCGCCTCCATTCGCAAACTGCTGCAGAGCACGCCCCGCACTGTTGACGGCATCAAGTCCATCATGAGCAGCCACGAGCTGCCGGGGGTCATCTGCCAGCACGATAAAATGGGCAGCAGCATCATGGATACCGCCTTGTCGGCAGTCTTCGTGCCGCACGAGCGCACCGTGTGGATCAGCCACGGTATCCCCTGCCAGAATCCCTATGAACCTTACGTGGTTTGACGAATGCTTGCCGGTCCCGGAGGCGACAGATGAACGGAGAAAAGGTGAAGGCCGCCAAGGTGTACTTCGTCGTATGCCAGGCCGGCAGCGAAGATCTGAGGGCACACGGCGAGCTTGTCGCACGGCGCTGCTGGGAGCTTGGCCTGCGCAACAGCGAATGTGTCAGCACGGCGGCGTTGGATGAAGCATTGGCCGCAGCCGGCTGCCTGGTGCTGACGGACGGCGTGGCGGCACAATTGAGCGCGGAGGCAGTCAGCCGGCTGGGCGAGTGGGTGCAAGGCGGCGGAGCACTGGTAGTGATTGATCCCCCGGAAACGGGTCCAATGTTGAAACTGTGCGGCTTGCAGGCCCAGGCCCGGCCCTGGCAGGCATTACCCGGTGAGAAACTTCAGTTCGAGGCCCGGCGGGCGGTAGCCGCGGCCTCCGGCGCCGGCAACCAACGGCCGGCGGCTGATGCCAATCCGCCGCTCATTTACCCGGTCTGGGGCGCCGGCCTCGGCGCGGAGCGCCAGACGGCCGGGGTGCTGATGACATTCGCCGACCAGCGGGCCGAACCGGCCGTGGTGCGGCAAAGGCAGGGGGCGGGCTGCGTACTCGGCTACCTGTTCACCTTGGGGTACACGCTGTTTCGCAACCAGAACGGCCGGGGCATTGAGCACTTGTCGCCTGCGGAGGACCGCCAGCGGCGCAACATCCCGCCTACGTCAGCGTGGATGTGGGACTGGTGCAGTGACATCGTGCGCTACCCCACCCAGTGCCTCGCCCATCAGCAGTGGTGGGGGCACCCGTTTTCCGACGGCCTACTGTGGCCCCTTGTTGAGTTTGCGCGGCAAGCCAGCGGCCACCCTCCGCTGGTCTACTGGATTCCCGAGGGCCGCAAGACATGCTTTGTGAATACCGCCGACTCCGACAGCGCCACCGATGAGCAGATACTGCAGTACGCTTTGCACATGCAGCAACGGCGCTTGCCTACTACTATCTTTTTGCTGGCTGACCAGCCACATGCGCGTGACAGCTTCCGGCAGTTGGACCCCGACCTGCTGCATTTCGGCATCCATCACTCGCCGGCCGAGATGCCTATACCGCAGCATTTCAAGTTGCTGGCTGAAGGCGGGTTTGAGCCGATCGCCAGCCGAGGACACGGGTTACAGTGGCACGGCATCAGCACAACCGCCCGCCGGCTTATGGCCGGGGGGGTGTGCATTGACAGCACCCACGGGCTGTGCGGAAGCCTGAACGCCTCGTGGTATTTCTTCGTGGACGGAACGACAGCGCCCCACACCCTGTCAGATGACGGCGGGCAGGCTCTGGACTTGCTGGAAGTGACCGTGCCGTTCCTGGAGTTTTACGGATCCGAGCACCGGCGCGGCGAAGAATTCGACCTGGAAAGATACATCAATACCTACAAGCATTTCCACGCGGTGTGGTGTTCGGCGTTCCATCCGGTGTGGGTCGGCCGCGAGCCGCGCTGGTCCCCGATGCTGGCGGCGATGGACAGGCTGAGCGCCGACCCGGAGGTGTGGTTCACCTGCATGGAGCATTACCGGCGCTGGTGGGAGAAACAGCGACAAGTCAAGGTCGAACCGGCGGGCGAGAGGTGGGAACTAGATGGGCCCCAGGTGCCGGGCCTGGCGTTGTTGGAGAGCGGCGTTGCCGAGGGGTCCGGGTTACAACTGACAGTGTTTGGAAAGACCTACCGGGTGCGGCTGGTCGGTTGACGAGGGGGTGACCCTAGGGTCACCCCCAAAAAATCGCCGCATTTCGCTGTTTGCCGCCAGTCAGGGGTGAAGTTGCCGCCGGTCTTATGCATCCTGCTTACGGCTGCAGGCGGCGTCCTCTGGACCCTTCGTTGCGATGGTGATGGAACTCCAGGAATTGCATGACCTCCGGTGTCTGGACCACCTCGTTCTCGGCGCGCCGCAGGCCGTCGCCGATATTGAGGCCGGAATAGTACAGCAGCCTGAAGGCCTTGCGCAGTGCGTCAATGGTTTCCGAGGCGACGCCGTGGCGCCGCAGGCCGATGACGTTGATGGCCCGGGGACGCGCAGGCCGTCCTTCGCTGACCACGAACGGCGGCTGATCGCGGGTGACGCCGGCCAGCCCCCCTACTATCGTGAGCCTGCCGATAGTCACGAACTGGTGGATGGCCGCCAGCCCGCCGAGGATGACATGATCCTCGATGACCGAATGGCCGCCCACCGAGGCGCAGTTGGACAACATGCAATGGCTGCCCACGCGGCAATTGTGGCCGATGTGCGAATAAGCCATGAAGAAGTTGTCATCGCCGATGATGGTTGCCTGATCCTCGCCGGTGGCGCGGTGGAGGGTGACATATTCGCGGAAGATGTTGTTGTTGCCGATGCGCAGAAAGCTGCGTTCGCCCTTGAACTTGCGGTCCTGCGGGACGCCGCCCAGGGCGGTGCCCACTCCCACCTGACAGCCTTCTCCCAGCACCGTGTAGCTGTGTATAACTGCATGGGGACCGATTATGCAGCCGGCACCGATGGTGACCTGGCCCTCGATGATAGCGTAGGGGCCGACCTGAACGTCGTCAGCCAACTCGGCTCCGGGATCCACTATGGCAGTCGGATGTATGGTCATTGCCCTGCCTCGGGGTCGGTTTGATTATCGCGATCTATCAATGCGAAGGTGAGCTCCCCACAGCAAACAACCTCGCCGTCAACCGTCACCCGGCAATTCACCTTGCCGATGTCGCCTCGTCGCCTGATCAGTTCGGTCTCGATGCGAAGCTGGTCACCGGGCACAACCGGCCGTTTGAATCGCACCTTGTCGATCCCGCCAAAGAACGCCTGCTTGCCGCTGTCATCCACCGATTTGAGCAGGAATATTCCACCCACCTGGGCCATGGCTTCCACTATCAAGACGCCGGGCATGACCGGCTGCCCGGGCCAGTGGCCGGTAAAGAACGGCTCGTTGACGGTTACGTTCTTGATACCCACGGCCCGCTTGCCGGGAACCACTTCGAGGATGCGATCCACCAGCAAGAAAGGATAGCGATGCGGGAGGGTTTTCATTATTTCCTGGATGTCCAGCTCCATGGCCGGGGTACTCCTTTCGGCCGACCTGCGTTCATTCGGCACTTGTTCTTTTGGTTGCAACTCGGGGAATTGCAGCGGCGCGCTGCAAATGACGGCACCAGCGCACCACGCAGCCGAAATTATATCAGCAACCACTTGACAAATGCAAGGAGCGTTGTTATAGTCCTTAAGGTATTGAGCTCCCCCGTTGTTGGATTTCCTTGAAGTATTGGTATAATGGTAGTGATCCGGGAGAGGTGGCGTGCAGGATAGTGGCGGGCGAAGGGTAATATGGATGTCTGGACACGCCTGCTGCCGCGGAGTATCCCACATCAACCCTCATCTCACGAAAAAGACCGGAACCGGATAGCAGACTGTTTGATAACGTGAAGCCCTTCATTACGTCCAGACCCAAACACCCATAATGAGCCGACAGTTCGCCTCCCATCAAAGAGTACTTGTCATAGATTTCGGCAGTCAGTATATTCAGCTAATCGTGCGCAAGGTACGCGAACAGCAGGTATATGCCGAGATCCGACGGCCGGAAACGCCGCTATCAGAGATTATCGGAGAGCGGCCGGTGGGTATCATTCTATCAGGGGGACCGGCCAGCGTGTACGAGCCGGGAGCGCCTACTATTGACCCTGAGCTGTTCAACCTGGGCATCCCGGTGCTGGGAATATGTTATGGTCACCAGTTGATGGCCTCGGTACTGGGCGGCCGGGTGGAGGCGAGCGAGGAACGCGAGTACGGCCATACGCAGCTTGAAATCATCAATCCAGACCTGCTGTTGGATGGCGTGCAGAACAACACCGTGACATGGATGAGCCACGGCGACAGGGTGACGGAGGCGCCGGCCGGCTTTGCGGTCCTGGCGCGCACGGCTCACAGCCCAGTCGCAGCAATGGCCGATGAGAAACGCAAGCTGTTCGGCGTGCAATTTCATCCCGAGGTGGCGCACACGGCCTGCGGAAAGCAGGTGCTGCACAACTTCCTGTACGGAGCTTGCGGGTGTGTCGGCGACTGGCAGGCGGCGAACTTCATAGAGGAGACCATCCAGCAACTACGCGACAGGATCGGGGACAGGCGGGTGTTGTGCACGTTGTCCGGGGGCGTGGACTCGTCGGTTGTGGCAACGCTGCTTGATCGCGCGGTGGGCGAGCAGTTGACCTGCATGTTCATTGACCACGGACTGCTGCGCAAGGGCGAGGCGGAAAGCATCATCAAGCTGTTTTCCCGCAGGCTAGGCGACAGGTTCGTGGCCGTCGATGCCTCGGCGGTGTTCTTGGAGCGGCTGCGGGGCGTGGCCAATCCCGAGCAGAAGCGCAAGATCATCGGCGAGACCTTCATTCGCACATTCGAGGCCGAGGCTGCCAAGCTGGGCGAGTTTGCCTTCATCGCCCACGGCACGCTGTATCCGGATGTCATTGAGTCCGGCGGCGACAAGGCGGCAACCATCAAGACACATCATAATGTCGGCGGGCTGCCGGCCGATATGCAATACGAGAACCTTGAACCGTTGCGCCTGCTGTTCAAGGACGAGGTGCGGCAGGTAGCCAGGGAATTGGGCTTGCCGGACGAAATCGTGCGGCGGCAGCCGTTTCCCGGCCCAGGCCTGGCAATCCGCATTATCGGGGAGGTAACGCCTGACCGCCTGCAGATAGTGCGCGAGGCCGACGCCATCTTCCGCGAGGAACTGGCGGCAGCCGGGTGGGAGCAGAGGGTGTCACAGGCACTGGTGGTTCTGCCCACCATCCAGTCGGTGGGGGTGATGGGGGATGGGCGGACGTACCAGTACCCCGTGGTGCTGCGGGCGGTGGTTACCGATGATCTCATGACCGCCGAGTGGGCGCGGCTGCCGGCGGAGCTGCTGGCAAGGGTTTCCAACAGAATAGTGAACGAGGTTGCAGGAGTTAACCGCGTCTTGTACGACATCAGTACCAAGCCGCCGGCGACCATCGAGTGGGAGTAAACTGAGAAGGACGGACGCGGGTTGTCGGCTAATACAACCGGGACGGCGGGCTTGTTGTCGGGCGATAAGTATCAACTTGAATTTTCCACGAGACACTCATGTCAAGCTCTGACGCCGAGGTCGGTGAAGTCATACTAAGTGCCGCCCAGATTGCCGAGGGCGTGCGCAAATTGGCAGCGCAGATAAATCGAGACTACGCGGGGCGCGAGGTAGTGCTGGTAGGAGTGCTGACAGGAGCGGCGGTGTTCCTGAGCGACTTGATGCGCCAGCTTACGGTGCCGGTGCAGGTTGATTTCATCGCGGTATCCAGCTACGAGAACGCGACCGTCTCCAGCGGGCGGGTGCGTGTACTGAAGGACCTCACGTGCGAGGTGGCCGGACGCGACGTGCTGGTGGTGGAGGACATTGTGGATACAGGGCGCTCACTGCAAGCGATACTGGAGTTGGTGCGGCAGAGGGGTGCGGCCTCCGTGAAGACCGTTTGCCTGCTGAGCAAGCCCTCGCGCCGGGAAGTTGACGTTACGCCGGATTACTGCGCGTTCGAGATTCCGGACAAGTTCGTAGTCGGTTATGGACTGGACTATGCCCAGAAATACAGGAATCTACCGTACATTGCCGCTCTGGTGACGCAGGGAAGGGATTAACAGACCACTGCCTCAAGGGCAAGAAGGGAAACGAGGGATAAGGTGACCAAGGTTTACACACGCAACAAGGAAAAGCAGCAGATGTTTGAGCTGGCCGACCTGCAAAACATGACAGTCGAGGAACTGCGGCAGATAGCCTCAGAGATGGGGGTACCCGGCTTTTCTTCGCTGCGCAAGCAGGACTTGTGCATGAAGATACTGATGGCCCAAAGTGAGCACAACGGCCACAGTTATCGGTACGGGATCCTGGAGGTGACAAGCGACGGTCGCGGGTACATGCGCGTGAACGGCTACAAGCCGGACCCGCACAACGACGTGTACGTGGCCGACACGCAGATCCGCAGGTTCGGGCTGCGGACCGGCGACCTGGTCAGCGGGCCGGTGCGGCCTCCCAAGGACACGGAGCGATACTGGTCGCTGCTGCGGGTTCAGACGATCAACGGCCGCGTGCCGGACGATGCGCGGAGCCGGCCCAATTTCGAGGAACTCACCCCCATCTATCCCAACGAGCGCTTGCGGCTGGAGACTCCCAACCCGCATAACATCACGGGGCGACTGCTGGATATCGTCACCCCGATCGGCCGCGGCCAGCGGGGCTTGATTGTGGCGCCGCCCAAGGCGGGCAAAACCACCATACTGAAGGAAATCGCCAACAGCCTGACAACGAACTACAACGACCTGCGGCTGATGGTGCTGCTGATTGACGAGCGCCCCGAGGAGGTAACCGATATCTCGCGATCGGTGGACGGAGAGGTAATCTCCTCGACGTTCGACGAGATGCCGGAAAATCACATGCGGGTTGCCGAGCTGGTGTTGGCGCGGGCGAAACGCCTGGTGGAGATGGGCGAGGATGTCGTTGTCCTGATGGACTCGATCACGCGCCTGGCGCGCGCCAGCAACCTCACCGTCGAGCCGAGCGGGCGGACGTTGTCGGGCGGCCTTGACCCTACGGCCCTGTATCGGCCCAAGCGCTTCCTGGGCTCGGCACGGAACATCGAAAACGGAGGCAGCCTCACCATTCTAGCGACCATACTGGTGGAGACGGGCAGCCGGATGGATGACATGATCTTCGAGGAGTTCAAGGCCACTGGCAACCTGGACCTGGTGCTGTCACGCGAACTGGCTGACCGCGGGGTGTTCCCGGCGGTGGACATCGCGCGCTCCAGCACGCGCCACCAGGAGCTTCTGTTCGACGACGACGAGCTGCAAAGCATCTGGCAACTGCGCAAGGCGCTGCACGCCATGGACCCCGTTGACGCCACCGAGACATTGCTGTCGGGGCTGCGCAAGACCAACAGCAACCAGGAATTCCTGGCCATGGCGGCAAGTGCCTTCAAGAAATGACAAGGCGCTGACCCGGGGAGGATGGAGGCAAGCGGAGGCGAGGGTTATTATCGCGTTATGCGTGTAGCCATCTTTACCGCTACTTATTATCCCACTGTCAACGGCGTGTCCCACTGCGTGAGTTTTTACGCGAAGGGCCTCCAGGCCCGGGGGCACGAGCCGGTTATTTTTGCCCCCTGTCCGGAGGACTGGGACCCCAAGAAGGACCCGGACAACGTGCTGCGGTTCCCCTCGATTCCGCTGCCGATGGACTGGGACTACCACATTGCGATGCCTTTCTCGCGGCGGGTTGTGCAGGCGCTGCACCGCACCAGCTTCGACATCGTCCATACCCAGCACCCGGTGTGGGTGGGAGCGTGGGGGCAGGCGTATGCGCGCTGGGCCAACATTCCCCTGGTGACAACGGTGCACACGGAGTATCAACTGTTTGCCCACGTGGTACCGCTGCCCGAGCCGCTGGTGGACGCCTATCTCAATTCGCGGGTGAGGAACTACTGCAACAAGTGCGAGGTGGTCACCTGCGCGGTGCCCAGCATGCGCAAACGGCTGATCGAGCGCGGCGTGACGGTGCCGGTGGAGATACTGCCCAACCCCACCGAGCTTGAGCGATTCAGCGGGGTGGACGGAAGTGGTGTGCGAAAGCAGCATGGCATTGGCCCCGAGGACCTGGTAATCGGATACATAGGGCGGCTGTCGGCGGAAAAGAACCTGCACTTTCTGTTTGAGGCGGTTGCCCTGGTGCTCAAGAGCGTGCCGGGTACTTGGTTCATGGTCGTCGGTTCGGGACCTGAAGCGCGAGCGCTGAAGAGGTTGGCCCGCAAGCTGCAAATTGTCGATCGCACCGTGTTCGTGGGCAATGTGGAACATGATGCGATACCGCCGTACCAGGCGGCGCTGGATGTTTTTGCGGCTGCCAGCCTCAGCGAGACCCAGCCGCTGGCTTACACGGAGGCGATGGCATGCCGCAAGCCGCTGGTGGCGGTGCGCGCTCCGGGAGCCGAGGACATGGTAGAGCACGAAAAGACCGGCCTGCTGGTTGAGCACAAGGACGGCCCCCAGGGAATGGCGCAGGCGCTACGGCGGGTGCTGGAGGACAAGCAACTGCGAGAACGCCTGGGCAACAACGCCTACCGCTGGGTGCAGCAGTTTGACCTTCCGCGCGTAACCGACCGCCTGTTGGAGATATACCAGCTTGCAAGAGAGCGATTCGAGGTTGCCGACTGACCTCGTGCCGGCACCTACCCGGCTAGTGCCGGCTTCTGGAGCATGAACTTGCCGTCGGCGGTAGCGTACAGCGTGTTGTCTTCTCCGACGAGCATGGCCTGGGTTGTAACAAGCCTCCCTCTGCGTGACACGATGCGCCCCCGTGCTTGTACCGCAGTGCCCACCGGCAAAGGCCGGCGCAGTCGCACGTTCAGTTGACCGGTTACGGCGTCGCCTTCCGTCTTGGCGATGCGCCAATTCATGATTTCGTCCAGCAGTGTGGCCACAATTCCGCCGTGTACGATGTCTTTCCAGCCTTGATGCTCCTGGCGCGGCACGAAATCCACCACAAGCTCTTCCCCCTCGAAATGAAAGTTCGATAGTTTCAGCCCTATCGGGTTATTTTTCCCGCAGGCGAAGCAGTAAGAATCGTTGACTAGTTCCATGGTGGTACTCCTTGGTCATCGCACTACGTTACTTGGTTGGGTATTCAGTTCTGTGCTGGTGCGGCTATCACCTCCTGCAAAGGAAACAGAAAGCAGGCGGAGAAAAGCGTATCACGTGCTGATACCGGAGGTGAGCCAAGAGATGAAGGAAACAGATGTCGCCGAGCGAGTCACCATCAGGCCGGCAAGGGCCGAGGATGGCGAGCGCATTGCCGACATCGCAGAGCTGGCCTGGGAATCGCTGATGGAGCCGTACCGCCACATCCTGGACCCGGACCTGTTCGAGCGGCGCCTGGGCGACTGGCGTTCCAGGAAGCGGGCGGCGGTCAAGCAGCATCTCCAGCAGCATCCTGAGTGGGTGATCGTGGCCGAGCTGGATGGGCAAGTCGTCGGGTTTGCCACCTACATCTTGCACCAGGACAGCGGGATAGGTGAAATCGGCAACAACGCGGTGCTGCCGCAGTACCAGGGGCACGGCATTGGGGGGCGGATGTACGAGGTGATAATGCAGCGTTTCAGGGACAGCGGGATGGCCTGGGCGCACGTGTTCACGTGGCTTGACGAGGGCCACGCGCGTGCCCGCCGGGCCTACGAGAAGGCCGGCTTTGAGCAGGTGTTCAGGCACGTGGATTACTTCAAGAAACTTTGAACCCTGCAGGTCGGCGGCAGGACAAGGTCACCAGCAGTTGGAGGCAAAGACAATGGAATTCACCGTGGTTCGCATGCCGAAGATTATCTTCGGGCCGGGCACGCGCATGAAGGTGGGAGAGGAGGCAGCGGCACGGGGGCGCAAGGCGCTGGTGGTGTGCGGGCGTGGGTCGGTGCGGAGGGAAGGGTATCTTGAGCAGGTGCGCAGCAGTCTTGCAGAGAGCGGAGTGGAAGGCGTGGTGATGGAGGGCGTCGAGCCGGAGCCGACGGTGGAGATGGTCGAGCGCGGGCGAGCCAAGTTGCAACGCTCAGGCTGTGACATCGTGATCGGGCTGGGCGGCGGAAGCGTAATGGACGTCGCCAAGGCGATCGGCGGATTGGCAGGAACGCGCGAGTCGGCAGCGGCGTTCGTAGCAGGCCCGGAGCCGCCGCGGCCCGGCCTGCCGGTGATATGCTTGCCGACCACGTCGGGTACAGGGGCAGAAGTGACCCGCAATGCGGTAATCACTGACCCGGCCCGGCGAGTGAAAGCCAGCATCCGCGGGGACAGCCTGATGCCGGCGGTGGCGATCGTTGACCCCGAGTTGACGCTTTCACTGCCGCCCGAACCTACCGCTGCAAGCGGACTGGACGCGTTTGTCCAGGCGCTGGAGGCGTTTGTTTCGCGCGGTGCCAGCATCATCACCGATGATTGGTCCCTCAGGGCGCTTGCGGCCATAGCCGGCAGCCTGCGCCGGGCATGGCGCAACGGCGGTGATCGGCAGGCACGCGAACAGATGAGCCTGGGCAGCTTGCTGGCGGGGATGGCGCTTGGCAGCGCGAGACTGGGGCTGGTGCATGGCATGGCACATCCGCTGGGCGTGCTGTACCATGTGCCTCATGGCCTGGTGTGCGCGGTGCTGCTGCCGGAGGTGGTGCGTTTCAACGCGGCAGTGGCGGCTGACAAGTACGGGGCTGCGGCGCGTGCCATGGGGGCCGGCCGCACGGTTGATGACCTGCTTGATTGGATAGCTGAGTTGTACGGGGAGATGGGGGTGCCGAGCCGATTCGAGCAACTGAAGGAGGACGACTTCGAGATAATCGTCAACCAGACATTAGCCTCCGGCTCGACGCGGGCCAATCCCCGCCCGGTGACGGAAAGCGATGTGACGGAGATCCTGCGGCGGTTGATGTGAAGCACCGCGGCCGGCAGCCGTACACGACGGAGGAAAGAAGCGATTGTTTTGAGCACTCGTCCCGGTGAGGAGAATGAGCGCAGCCTGGCCGTGTACGGGCGCAATATCTGGGCGTTGAGCGCCGTCAGTTTCCTGACCGATGTCCACAGCGAGGCGATCCTGGCCCTGTTGCCGGCGTTCATGGCCGGTGTGCTGGGATTACCCAAGAGCCTCATCGGCGTCATCGAGGGGGCAGCCGGGGCGATGGCGAGCGCCCTGCAGGTGATGTCAGGCTGGCTGTCAGACCGCGTGGGGAACCGCAAGGGCTTTGCGGTGCTGGGATATTCACTTTCAGCACTGGTCAAGTCGCTGATGGCGTTTGCCCGGCTGTTCGTGCATGTCCTGGCCATCCGGGTGGTGGATCGGATCGGCAAGGGGATTCGGACGGCGCCGCGCGATGCACTGCTGGCGGACTCGGCGGCCCGGCAGTTGAGGGGACGGTCGTTCGGCATCCACCGCGCTGCTGATACCCTGGGTGCGGTGGTGGGTTCCGGCGGGGCATTCCTGCTGCTGGGGATGTTGCAGAACAACTATCGCAGCGTGTTCCTGTGGGCCATCATACCGGGCATTGCTGCCGTGGTGGTAATGGTGGTGGCAGTGCGGGAGCCGCGTCGGACACCGGAGGGCAGGCCCGAGAGGGCAGAGCCGGGGAAACTGTTGTGGACGCGGCAGTTGGTAGTGTTCTTGGCGGCGCACACGCTGTTCAGCCTGGGGAATTTTTCCTACGTGTTCTTCTTGCTGCGCGCCAAGGACGTGGGGATTGCCGAGCATATCCTGCCGCTGCTGTATTTTGCGTATAACATCGTCTATGCCGTGGCGGCGGCCCCGGTCGGGTCGCTGTCGGATGTGGTCGGGCACCGCAACATGCTGTGGGCAAGCTACCTGGTTTATGCGGGGTCGTGCCTGGCGATGTTCATCGCACCCGGCCCAGGCTGGGCAGTGGCTGGCATGGTCGTATATGGCCTGCACAGCGCCATGGTCAACCCCGCCGCCCGTGCGATGACCTCGCAGTTGGCCGAGAGGCGCAAGGGGACCGGACTGGGGCTATACCACTCCCTGGCGGGGCTGGCGGCGTTTGGGGCCAGTTTTGCAGCCGGGTTGCTGTGGGACAAGGTGGGACCGCAGGGCACGTTCACCTTGGGCCTGGTTTGTGCTCCATTGGCGGCCCTTATCCTCGCCGGGCAGGGGCCAATTGCCAGCAGGGCGGGCAGACGCCGGCAGCGATAGAATACTGCTTGAACACAGGAGGGTTGATGATGCAGGTGGTCAATGAGCATGACCTTGAGTTTCGGCATGGCGACTGGGGGCCTAAATACCTGTTCCGCGGGCCGGGATATGAATGGGGAGTGATCGTTTTCCACCCCGGCCAGCAGTTGGGGGCGCACAAGCATGCGCAGGTGGAGGAGACCTTCTACTTCGAGCAAGGCACGCCCTTGATGATAGTGGACGGGCAACAGCACCGCGTGCGGGAGGGCGATGCCTTCAAGCTCGAGCCGGGGGAAGTGCACGACATCGTAAACGATACAGACGGCGATGTGCGCATCATCTTCATCAAGTGCCCCTACCTGCCTGATGACAAGATAAGCGCGTAGGAGAGCGGGCAGCCAGCGGAGGAGGAATTGTCGTGAGAGTGCTTTCCATCCAACTGGAAACGGAAACGGGCAAGGTGGAGGATAACTACGCGCGGGCGTTCGCCTTGCTGCAGACCGGAATAGGCCTCTATCAGCCCGACCTGGTGCTGCTGCCCGAGGGCTTTGCCGCCTACGGCGCGGCCGTGGACATGACCCCGTTCGCAGAGCCGGTGCCGGGACCGACCAGCGAGCGGTTTTGCCAGTATTCGCGCGAGCATGGCGTGATGATCGTATTCGGAATAATCCGCCGCAACCCGCAGGGCGAGGGGCACTACAACAGCGCGGTGATCGTTGACAGGGGCGAGATAATCGGCATTTATGACAAAACCCACCTGTACATGGACCAGCGGCCCGAGATGGCTGACCACAATGAGCAGGCCATTTTTCTGCCGGGTAAACAGTTGGGGGTGTTTGACACGCGCCTGGGGCGGCTGGGCGTGCTGATATGTCATGACGGGCAGTACCCGGAAGTGTGGCGATGCCTGGCATTGGAGGGAGCAGAGGCGATTATATGGCTGCTGAATGACGGCGACTGCAGCGGGTGGGCGAAGCTACACGCGTTCTGGAACACGGTTCCGGTCTTCTCGTGCAACAAGGTGGCGGTGTCCGATGACGGCAAGCGGCACGGAGGGGGCAGCATCATCGTTGACGTCCATGGACAGCCGCTTGACTATGCGGCGACAGCGGAGTCATTTGTCTATGGGGAAATAGACCTCAAGGCACAAGCAGGCTACCGCGCCGAGGGCATCACCGGCCCCTCGAACGTATTCCGGGTGCGCCGCGTGGACCTGTACGGGCCGATATGTCGGCCGGCGGGCCAATAGAGCTGCTTATTGCTTATTTGGCGAAGAGAAGTGGTCCCAGCCGCTGCGGTCCAAGGCAAGCTGCTGTCCATCAGCATCAAGCACAGTGACCCCGCAGCCGCTTGCGACGGCGCCGACAGGGGTGAGGGAAGTTCCGCAGTGGTCGAATAGCAACTGTTGCGCCTCTGCAACGCGGTGGGCGGGGACAGCCAGCAGCAGCTCGAAGTCCTCACCACCTGCCAGGGCCCAGGAAAGCGGGTCGTGGCCAAGTTCGGCAGCGGCTGCCCGGCAGATGTCGGAGATCGGCACCGCGGCCGACTCCAGGCGGATGGCAACGCCGCTTTGCGTTGCCATGTGCCCGGCGTCCTGGACCAGCCCATCGCTGATGTCCAGTGCTGCACTGACGAGACCGCGGGCGGACAGGATGCTAGCCTCACGCAACCGGGGGAGGGGCTGGGCGAACCGCTCCAGCAAAGGAGGAGGGATGTCGTCGGGGCGCCGGCCACTGGATAACAAGGCAACGGCGGCCGCGGCATCACCCAGGCTTCCCGTCACCATCAGCACATCCCCGGGGCGCGCCTGGCTGCGGAGCCAGGGGCACGGGCTGGTCCCTATCGCCACGGTGTCGATGAAGATAAGGGCCGGCGAAACCGTGCAGTCGCCGCCGGCCAGGGTCGTGTCGAACCGCCGGGCACAATCGGCCAGGCCACGGACGATGTCGAGGGCATACTCAGAATCCAGGTCGGCGGGAAGGGCCACGGAGGCGAAGACGGCGGTCGGCTGTGCCCCCATTGCGGCTATGTCACTGAGGCAGGCCGCCATCGCCCGCCAGCCGATCTGGTGGGGAGCCAGCCAGTCGCGGCGAAAGTGCACACCCTGCACCATGGCGTCGGTGGTGACAACCAGTTTTTGGGCGCTTCCCACATCCAATACGGCCGCGTCGTCGCCGATGCCGACCAGCACGGGCGCTGCCGGGCAACCGGCCAGGCGGGCGATACTGTCTATGAAGTTGAATTCGCCGACTTCTCCCAGACGCACGGAAACCTCAGCTCGCGTGCACTTCACAAAGGCAGGCCACGGAAAAGGCGTGGCAGAAAGGTAGCACCTGCCCCGGATACGACACGGCGGGCGCTTACTGTAGCTGCATGGCGTCGAACAACTTGCGTGCCTGCTGTGCCCACATTCCAGCCAAAGCCTTGGCGGAGGAAACGCCGTTACCGCACGCGTCCTTGTCGGTGGCAGTAATCAGCAGTGAATCGCCGACAAACACGGTCCATTCTTGATTGTGATAGCGGACATTGACCTGGGCGGCCGCACCGGGCAGATCGCGGGCGATGGCATTGATGCGCTCTCTTATGGACTCCACGCGCGCGGCCATGGAGGGGAACCCGCCGTGAGTGTAGATGTCGAACCACGGCAGCCCGAGGACGTAAACGCTGCGGCCCCGGGGCATGGGTCGGAACGCCGAAGGAGCCACGACCTGCAAGGCGGCGGCCGTCCCCTCGGCCCATTCGGCCGCCAACTGCGCCGCGGACTTGGCACCCGCATTGCGGACATCAGCCGGGTAGACGGTAATCAGGCGGATGTTGCCGACATAGACAGTGGGCTTGCCGCGCACCGGCTTGACCGTGACGGGAGCAAACGGAGAGGTTGACAGAATCTCGGCGATGCGGGTTTCGACGATCGCCAGGCGTTGCAGGGTGCTGTAGCCGATGGCCGGCCCGGGGATGGTGAAGAAGGTAACGCCGTCAATGCTGACATCAGCCGGGCCCGATATGGACCCGCGGACGGCCGGTTTTTCGTTTTCGCCGCCGTAGATAACGACTTCGGCTGCAAGACAGGGGCGGATGGCAAAAACAGACACCGCTACTGCCAGCAGGACTGCCACTGCAACGATATGTTTCATCTGGTCGAGCCTCCTCTTAGGCCGTGGGGTGTTGCGCAGGCAACGCTAGTCGGTATCAAGGACGCTCCCGAAGCGTCGCTGGCGCTTATTATACTCGATAATCGCCGCCTTTAGATGTGTAATATCGAAGTCGGGCCACAACACGGGCAGAACGACGAACTCGGCATATGCGATTTGCCACAACATGAAATTGCTGACCCGCATCTCGCCGCCGGGGCGCAGGAGCAGGTCAGGGTCCGGTAGCTGTGGCTGGTAGAGAGCCTGGGTGAAGAGCTGTTCGTCTATGTCAGCGGGGTTGAGCCGCCCCTCCGCCACGGCGGCGGCCAGCTTACGGGCCGCGTCAACAATCTCGGCGCGGCTGCCGTAGTTGACCATAAGGTTGAGGGTGAGGGTAGTATTGTCCTTGGTGCGGGCCCTTCTTTCGGCGATGGCCTCCTGCAAGGATTGGCTCAGTTCGTGAAGCCGTCCAGAGGCGACAAAGCGCACGTCATTGGCGTCCAGGTCGTCAATCTCCTCGCGGAGGGCTGTTTCAATGAGGGTCATGAGACCCTCGACCTCGTGGGGCGGCCGGGACCAGTTCTCGGTGCTGAATGCGTAGATGGACAGGTACTTGACGCCCAGCTCGACGCAGGCCTCCACGCAGCGGCGCGTGGCACGGCGC
>JALGVG010000194.1 GCA_029819875.1 Candidatus Zipacnadia bacterium
CTGTATGCCCCCCGTAGTGGAGCAGCAGGGCCTGGCTGGCCCACCCTATCATGACCGACAGCCATTCGCGTTCCAGGTAAACGATGTAAGACATTGCATAGCCGACAGGATGCAACGGCCACCACATGTAGTTCAACCTCAGGAACACCAGCGCGATGGTCTTGGCTGCTCCGTAGGCGATGATGATCAGGCCCGGCCAGTCGGTGTGTGGTATGCCCTGGGTCAACACTTGCTCCAGGTAGATCCCCGGCTGGCGTGCGAGGCTGGAGAAACGGTACAGGTTGATGGTGATGCCCCCGTGCGTGTAGCCGGCCTCCAAGAACGCCCAGTACGAGACGGGAATGCTGACCAGCACGGCCAGGGCGATAGCCACGGTGTGGTGGCGATTGCTCATCTGGTACTCTTCAGTCATCTTGAATGACTGCAGGATGCGTGGCATCGGATTGACGCGCATGTCGTGCGTGTAGGCCAGCAGCATCCCGATGCCGGTCCAGGCCTTAGGTGACAACACGGAGCTGGGCAGGACAGAGCGGATGATGTCGTGAGACCGCCAGGTCGGCTCCGCCATCCACGGCATCCCCGCCTCGGAGACCAGTCGCGTCATCGCTATCAGGTAGCCCAGGCAGATGAGCAGGATAGCAAGTGCGGCCAGGGCGGGGATGCCCGCATAAACGCACCACACTACCATGAAGGCGAGGCCGAGTATCAAACCCCAGACTGCGGCCCGGTATGACATCGGCTCGTTGCTGTCGTCGGGCGCTTGAGCACGCAGTCCCAGTCCCGCAGCGACCAGGCGGCCCAGCGAACGGCGGCCGATCCACAAGGAGGTGGCAGCCAGGGCCAGGTAAGCACCTGCAGTCTGGTGGCCGGTGAACGGGAATGAGGCCCCCGGCGTGCGCAGCGTAATGCCCTGCAGGCCCAATGACACTCCCAGGGCGTGCTCGAACTTGCCCAGCCAGTAAAAGGCCCACAAGCTGAAAGAGACCTCACTGGTGAGCAAGAAGCTCAACCCGATGATGAGGGGTAGCACGGCGAACCTGATGTTGTACCACGCACTCCATGGCCGCCCCCACGAGGTGGTCGGAATAATCTTACCCCACTGGCAGATCTCCAGCACCGGCATGCGTGAAAAATAGCCGGGCAGTCCGTTGTAGAAGTGTACCAGGAATGCCAGCCCGCAGCCCAGCCACATGATCTTGTTGCGGAAAAACTGGTTGACGAACCTACCCGGCTCCGGCTCGGACATCACCTCCAACGGCACTACCACCAGCGGAAACAGCAGCTTCTCGCTCTCAATCCATTGGCGGCGCAAAAGTGTCAGCATGCACATCATCACGACGTAGGTGGCCAGGATGAAGGCCGTCCAGGCCGCCAACGGCACCATCCAGGCGTCCCACGGCACCCCTGTAGCCAACCCTTCATAAAGGCCCTTTACCACCCGCTCGTTGCTGGGAGCCATCCACGAGGGAATATATTGCCAGAACAGTTCCTTGTAATGATTAGCCGGCGTCGCATAGTAGTACACACCGGTAATCATGGGGATTAACTTCTGGGCCAGGTCAATGGAAGAGATACCGGCCGCGATGACCAGCATCGTGAAGATGACAACCAACTCGGAGCGCGACAGGGCCAGCGGCCGCCAGATGGCACGCAGGCCGATGTTGGTGAATGCGTACAAGCATACGAAGATGATGAAAGCCCCGATGGGAGGATAAGTGAGCGAGATCTGCGTCCCGTGGATAATCAGCTCCGCATACTGGCTCCAATACCCCATGAACGCACACAGCAGTACACCGATCATAACTGACCGAGGCGTAAGACCTGATGATAATTTCAAGAACATCACCTATAGACTGCAAATACATCAAGCATGAGTTCAGTGGCCATGTGGCGGTTTGCTTTCAATTCGCCGCAGCAGGACGCATTTCCTTCCTACACGCAGCGATCTCCCCACTACCGACAATGCAGCGACTGCCACCTGTCTTGGGCAGGTTCCACGGCAACAGGAGGGGAATTAAAGGGCGCGTTACAGACCGCGATGGAGGATGATCAGTGAAAGGAGTAATCCTGGCTGCCGGCCAAGGCACGCGCATGCGCCCCCTTACCTACTACCGGCCCAAGCCGCTGGTGCCGGTGGTGGACCGGCCGATGATTGAGCATATTCTCCGCGGTGCCGCCCGTGCAGGCGTCAATGACTGGTTGATTGTCATAGGTTACCTGGGCGACATGATAGTGGAGGAACTGGGGGACGGCTCGCGGTTGGGAGTGGCCATAACCTACCGCCGGCAGCAGGAGCCGACCGGGACGGGTACCGCGGTACTATTGGCCGAACAGTTCGTGGCCGGCGAGAGCTTCTTCCTGTCGTGGAGCGATATAATAGTGTCGCCTCACAACTATCGGCGCCTGGTTGACACGTGGCAGGAAGAGCGGCCGCCGATGGTGTTGGCGGTGAACGAAGTGGATGACCCGTGGGCAGGGGCTGCGGTGTACGTGGAACGGGGGCGCGTGGTCAAGATTGTGGAAAAGCCCAAGCCGGGGACTTCGACAACGCGGTATAACAATGCCGGGTTATTCGTGATGCCGCCGGAGTTGTTCGACTACGTGCGCAATATCAAGCCGTCGGTGCGCAATGAACGTGAACTGCCCGATGCCATCCAGATGTTCTTGAGCGAGGGGCGGCTGGTGCGCGCGGTCGCCATCGAAGGCTTGTGGTCGGATGTGGCCAGCCCGGCCGCGGTTATCCAACTGAACGCAAAGATGGTGTGGGAGCAGAGGCCGGATGGGCTGTTGATTGATCCCACTGCAAGCCTTGCTCCGGACGTACGTCTTGTGCCGCCGGTGTATGTAGGGCCGCGGTGCCGGGTTGCAGCAGCCGGCGTGGGGCCTAATGCCTGCCTGGTGGAGGAAGTGGAGGTGGGGCAGGGAGCAGTGCTTTCCAACTGCATGTTGTGCCGCGGCGTGCGCCTGGACCCGAATGCACGAGTTGACCACGCAATAGTGCACGAGGCACGGACAATCAGCGGTGCGTTGACAGGCACGGCTGAGCAAGTTGTGGTGCAGCCGGCCTAGCGCGAGGCCGGCGGCCTGACGGCGACCGCGGCTGCAATGTCACGGTGGTGATAATCGCTGGACTTGGAGCGTGGCACGGTCCTGCTCTGCGGTATCGAGCGCTCCAGTTGCCCGGCCCTGATACACACGGCGATGGCACACAAACCCAACAGCAGCCACAGCACCAGAGCTGTCACCAGCACGATCTTGAGCATACGACTCTCCCCCCGAACGGATGGTTACTGTGGGTAGTATGTACGCGAAAAACGCTTGGGGAAACAGGTAGTTCCACGGAGGTGGGAGGTATGGCGCAACCCGGCCTGCTGCTACGGCGAATGGAAATAGCCGATATCCTGGATGGGATTTTTCGTATTTACCGGCATAACTTCGGTGTGATACTGGGCATTTCGGCGTTTCTTTACATACCACTGGCGGCGGTGAACGCTGTGATGTGGACATTGCTGAGCCGGGCGGCGATGACCGCGACCAGCACGCCGGCGGACGTGCTTGCGCCGATCGCGATATCGGTGTTCGTCATTGCTTCCCTTTACTCGCTACTAATGCCGCTGTCGTACGGCGCCATGACGATTGCCGTGTCCGAGCGCTACCTGGGCAGGAAGGTGACTATCAGCGGGGCGTACGCGGTGGTGCTCAAGCAGTGGTACAAGTACGTACTTACAAGCCTGCTGTTCGGTATAGTGATCGGGGGGCTTACCTTGGTCGGGCTGGTGTTGCTGGTGCTGCCGGGGATCGCGGTTTTTGTATTGCTGTGTGTCTGGTTCATGTTCTTCATCCCGGTGATTGCTTGCGAGGGCACTTGGTGGACCGGCGCACTGCGACGATCAAAGGAGCTTGTGACAGGCTACTGGGGACGGGTCTTCGGCATTTGGCTGTTGGTGGGCTTGATCCGGATGGTGGTGAGCGCTGCACTGACGGCACCGGCGCAGCTATTGACCATCGGGCTGGCAGTGGCAGTCGACGAGGTGACAGCGCAGGCGGTGGGCCAGTCGCTGGGTACCCTGGCGCAGATGCTCGTCGATCCTATCCTCAGCATAGCAATTGTGTTGATGTACTATGACCTGCGCATCCGTAAGGAGGCCTTCGACCTGGAGGTGCTCGCCCAGGAGATAAGCGGTGGTCAATACGTACCCCCGGCGGCCGAGCCTGCCAAGCCGGCCTCTTTGTTCTCCACTGCCCCGCAAGCCGCGGTGGCTGCGCCGGATGCGGAAGAGACAACCGGCCGGCGCTTGCCTGCGGAGGATGCGGAAGAGACAACCGGCCGGCGCTTGCCTGCGGAGCAGCCGCCCGCCGACGAGAGAGCAGAGCAGGCGGCGTACCTGCCGGCTGAGGAGCCGGGGGATGAACTGCCCCCGGCAGCGGCCGAGGCCGCGCCTGCGGAGAGCACTCCGGAGGCGGCCGAACCTGCCGCGGCGGCAGATGATGACGGCGCGCCGCCCCCAGGCGTTGATGCGGCGCCCTCGGAGGCGGAAGACACCTGAT
>JALGVG010000195.1 GCA_029819875.1 Candidatus Zipacnadia bacterium
CGCTCAAGAACAAGCTTGTTCTCGTCTCCCTCACCGTCCCCGGTCACTATGACCTGCGGACAACCCCTTATGGGACCTGCCACGGCGCGGAGATACAAGCAACCATCCTGGACAACATCATGCTGGGCCGTTTTCTCAGGCACACCGGGATGGGCCGCTGCTGCTTGCTTGTTGTGCTGTTGCCCCTGGCAGTGGCCGTCGCCTTCGTCCTGGTGCGGCCGGGGTACGCCGCCTTGTTCGGCGTCTTGGTATTTGCCGCCCATAACATCCTCGCCTACTGGGCATTCGTGCATCACCACCTGGTAGTGCCGATGGTGGCGCCCAGCATGGCGGTGGCACTGGTCTTGTTGTGCCTGGTCATCTACCGGCTGCTCATGGCCGAGCAGGAAAACCGCCGCGTGTACGAGGTGTTCACCCATTTTGTGCCTCCCACGGTTGTGGAGACGCTGAAGACCATGGGTGGGCAGGCCATCATCAACGGAGAGCGGCGCCCGGTCACAGTATTGTTCGCTGACTTACACCATTTCACCCCAACGGTGGGGCACATGCAACCGGAGGACGCGGTCGCACTGCTGAACCGCTACTTTACCTTGATGCATGAGGTCATCACCGAGTTCGGCGGAACATTGGACAAGTTCATCGGGGATGAGATGATGGCACTGTTCAATGCCCCGCTGGACCAGCCGGCCCACGAGCTGGCGGCAGTGCGCTGCGCCGTCGAAATGCAACGGCGCATCCGCGTGTTGCACGAGGAGTGGGCGTTTCATGGGATGCCTGACCTGGCGGCGGGCATCGGCATTGCCAGCGGTGAGGCGGTGGTGGGCTGTATAGGCTCGCCGGGACGCGTGCAATATACGGCCGTTGGTACGACCGTCAACCTGGCCTCACGGCTGCAGGAGCTGAGTAAGAAAGTAGGTGCCGATATTGTCGTCAGTGAAAGTGTCTATGAATGCGTAAAGGACCACATGCAGACTGAACCACTCCCGCCGGTGAGGCTCCAAGGCTTTGACGAGCCTGTTCGGGCCTACAAGGTCATCGTGCCGTAAGTGGCGCCGGCTGAAGCAAGCGGGAAGAGGGTTTTACGACCCGTGAACAGTCGTACTAGGCGGCAAGCAGTTTAGGCAGTGCAGTGGGCTTTTGCGTCGTGTTTCGAGTGCCGAAAATGGGTACAATACTTAACGGCCGGCCACTGTTGGATGTTGCCGGTGGTTGACATTTCCTAGCCTGCGGTGGCGGTCGTACGAGGCATCGGCAGCCGGCGCGAGTGGAGGCAGGCATCCGGCCGGCGACACGGCAGATGAGACGAACATCCTACGAGATCATCAAGCGGCTGGTGGACATACTGGGTGCCAGTGCCGGGCTGGTGCTGTCGGCTCCCCTGATGTTATGCGTGGCGATAGCCATAAAGATCGACAGCCCCGGACCGGTGTTTTTTCGCCAAACACGCCTCGGCAAGAACGGCCGCCCCTTTACGTTCCTGAAGTTCCGCTCCATGCAGATTGACGCCGTTGACCTGCAAACGGCCCTCACCGCCCACAACGAGGTAGGCGGCCCGGTGTTCAAGATCCGCGCCGACCCTCGCATCACCCGGGTCGGGAGGTTCATCCGCAAGTACAGCCTCGACGAATTGCCGCAGTTGTGGCACGTGTTGATGGGCCACATGAGCCTGGTGGGACCCCGACCGCCGATCCCCGACGAGGTGGTCAAGTACGAGCCGTGGCAGACCGAACGACTGGCGGTCAAACCAGGCTTGACCTGCATATGGCAGGTAAGCGGGCGCAGCAACATTCCCTTCGAGCAGTGGGTGGAGATGGACATCGAGTACGTGCGCAACCGCAGTCTGCTGCTGGACCTCAAGCTGTTGCTGCTTACTATTCCTGCCGTCATCACCGCCCGCGGCGCATACTGAGCGCTTGGGGAAGCCAACCAAATCGCCCTGCGTCGGAGTTGCAAGCGCGAGGGCCGCAACAACCTGTTTTTTCAATCAATGCAGGGATTATACTGCATTCGCACCGCAGTTGATCCTAACCACGGTCATGCCGGCTCATAGGGACAAGCGTTGGATATCACCAGGCGCAATACCACCTCGTGCTCTTCGCTCACTGCGGCGAACGCTTGCTGGATTGCGGGGAACAGCGTGTCGGCAGGCCCCGTAACCAGGGTGCTCATGCGCCCCGGTTCAATGCGAAGGTCTTCTTGCTGTTCCAACGTTGCCACGAACTGCCTTATTGTCATGGAAAGATGCGGCTCACGAAGGGGATACAGTGCCACTTCGGCACTTACCATCGGTGACCGTGCCATCTTCGCCTCTCCCCTGCCTTCGTCCCGGTCGGGGCGCTAGGCCACTTCGCTGTCCTCGGCCGTGCGGCTGTTTTCCCTGCGGTTATCAGGAGGTTTAGGCTTGCCGCCGCGCAGCCCGAAACTGAGCGCCTTGACCGGACAACCCTGGACACACTCCCCGCACATCACGCAGTCGGTTGTGCCCGGGACGGTGTACTGGATGCACTCGCGTGGATACTTCCCGCAATCACTGCACCAATCCTTCGCCCGGCGGATGGTCAAGAGGCTGAACTTGTTGAACAGGGAGATCAGCGCACCCAGTGGGCAAAGGTAGCGACACCACAGGCGGGAAACCACCAGTGCCCCCAGCAGGGCAACCGCCAACACGGCAAAGCGCAGCTTGTACGCGCCGCCGCCGAATCCCACTGCCACCTTTACGGCGTCAACGTTGAACACCGAGGGAGTGCGGGTTACATACTCGTAGGCACGTGCCCACTGCTCATTGTAGATGAATACCAGGGCCACGGTAACGACTAATGAAACATATTTAAGGTACTTCAGATACTTGTCGGCGCTTGCGAAGCGGGAGCCGGAGGTGGAGCGAGGCTTGCGCAGGCGCCCGATGGCATCCTCAACCAGGCCCATCGGGCAGGCCCAGCCGCAGAAGGTGCGCCCCGTCAGCAGAGCCGACAATATGATCAGGCCGATGAAGGGCACCTGCAGGTAGCGACCGGGGCAGTCGGTCAAGGGGCACGAGGTGCACGAAACAAAGGGCACGCCGTAAGGACACCGCAGCCAGCCGATGACCAACCACTCGCCGGAGACAACAAAAAATGCCACCTGGACAATGCGCCGCCATATTCTTATGGGTTGCACGTCACTAGCCCCCCTTTGCCAGTAGTTGCCGGGCCTTCGCTGCCGCCGGAGTGTCCGGATAGAGCTTGACGACGCGGCTGAAATGGTCCCCCGCTGCCTGGGGCCTGCCGGTCTTGAGAAGACACTGGCCGGCTCTTAGTTCCGCCATCGGCTTGAACGGCTTGTTCTTCTTTTGGCCCGGATCGGTGACGGACAGTACCTTCATGTACTCCTGGTAACACTGGTCATCGTCCAGTATCCCTATCCGGAAAAGCTCTTCGGCGACATGGAAACGCTGCTGGGGCGAATTCTTGTCTGGTGAAAGCACCGGCAGGGGTGGTTGTCGCAAGGCCTCCAGCACTGCGACGCGCTGTGCGGCGGGCAGGACGCCGGGGGCGACAATCTTGTCCAATGCCACCTGCGCCTTAGCCGCCCAGGGGCTGTCAGGCCAGTACGCCCGGCACATCTGCCACTGCCGGGCCGCCGCCAGCGGCTTGCCCAGGGCCAGGCAGCAGACTCCGGCGCGGAACCGCGCCTGCGGCAGCAGCGGGCCGGGCTTTTTGTAGATGCCGTGGCAGATCTTGAACATCTCCTTGAGGGCATACAGCGGCATATGGTGCTCAAACAGCATCATTCCGTAGCTCATGCCCCGTTGCTGGTTCGTTTCATAGCCGTAGTCCCACTTGGGCATGGGTACGGCCAGCGGAGGGGACTTGGCCGTATCGCGGGCATCAGCAGCCATTTGCTGCGCCCTTGCTGCCGCCTTTCCCCACGGGTCGTCCGGTAGCTCGGCAGCCAGTTGGCGCCACTGGGCCACGGCATCGCTCGCATAGCCGCGCAGGTAGTCACACATCGCCACGCGGAACCGCGCCGCCGGCATGTAACTGCTGGGATAGGACAAGGTCAATACCTTGAGGTAGTCGCGGATAGCCGTGTAATACCTGCCCGTGGCCAGTGACTCCTCGGCGCGGGCGAACCAGCGCTTGCCGCACTTGTCTGGGTCTGATTCTACGATGCGTATTCGCTGGAGAGGAAAGGCGGCAAGCCACTGGCGGTGCTCGGCACTCAAACTGCTTTGATCGCCCAGCTTTTGCAACTGTTCGCGCGCCAGTTGTACCCAGTGGGCTTCAGGCATCTGCTCAACG
>JALGVG010000029.1 GCA_029819875.1 Candidatus Zipacnadia bacterium
TCGACCCCGATGCGCTCCACCAACACCTTCCTTCCCAGTATCTCCACTTCCGCCTTGTGGTTGCGCGACGATGAGCCCAGACTGACGCTGACGACGCGAAGGGCCCCTGAACCCTGCTCCCCGGCAGTCATCATTACGTGCCTCCGCTACAGATCTTGGCGTTTATGCTGGAATCGTTGACATTGCTGCAAGTTCAACCAACGGAATAGTATGCTGTTCGCCAAGGGGCGGTCAACTCCTCCACCGCCGGGCGCCTGCTTCGCCGTGCCAGGGGCAGGTGACGCCCTCCGGCCCTTGGGCCGAGGCGGGCTTGGATCGGCAATGATGCGTATCCGTTTGTTGACCTTGTCAACGGCGCTATGGTACTATTACGGTGCTGTTAGAGCAAGTCTCCTACTATTCCTTGACGCGCGTGGGCCGCTAACCGTAAATGAGCTTAGTGCAATCGCTGTCTGACATCGTCAATAGCGTACGGATAATAGATGTCCTTGATGTTGCGGCCGTCGCATACTTGATATACCGCCTGGGCTTGTTGCTGCGTCGAACACGAGCCCTGCCCTTGATAAAAGGCATCCTGGTCATCATCCTTGTCATGTTCTGTACGGCATGGCTGCCCACCTTGTACTGGCTTCTGAGCCGCATAATCCCCGTCGGTGTCATCGTGCTGGTGGTAATCTTCCAGCCCGAGCTGCGCATGGCCCTGGAGCAGATCGGGCGTGGTGGTCTGCTGGGCACTGCCCTGGCGCAATTGAGCGCCGAGCAGCGCCAGGAAGTGCTCAGCGAGGTAATTGACGCAGCTGTGGGACTTTCCGACAAAGGATACGGCGCGTTGATAGTGATGGAGCGCAGTACCGGCCTGCTTGACATCACGCGTACCGGCAAGACGATAAACGCGCGCGTCTCCGTGGAGTTGCTGCACACTATTTTCCACCCCCGCACTCCTTTGCACGATGGTGCGGTGGTAATTCGTGGCAACCAACTGGTGGCAGCCGCTTGCGTACTGCCGCATTCGGAAAGCCCGAGCCTGGCGACCAGCGTGGGCATGAGACACCGCGCGGCACTGGGCCTGGCTGAGCGAACCGATGCCGTGTGCATAGTGGTCTCCGAGGAAACGGGCAGCATCTCGCTGGCGGTGAACGGAACACTGAGCCCCCCGCTGTCACGCGTGCAGTTGACCGAGCGGCTGCAGGAGCTGTTCGAGGCGGAAAAGGGGCGCACGCATTTCTTCTTCTGGCGCAAGTAGTTCGATTCATGGGAGCAACCCGTGCTTCGCAAAATTAGCCGAGCAATCAAGCATGAGTGGTCGCTGAAACTGATATCGCTGCTGTTGGCGATAGCACTGTGGGGCTATGTTTCCATCCTGGAAAACCCCACAGTGGTCAAGGCCCAGACCTTCCCCGTGCACCTGATCAACATCGAAAAGTCGCTGCAGCCGACCGATGTTTCTCCCGCCGAGCTGCAACTGGTCCTGCGGGGGCGGCTGCGCTCGATGAACCCCGACGCCCTGAGGATGGTACGCGTGGAGGCTGACATGAGCGGCAGGGGGGTAGGGACCAGCCAGGTATCTGTGGATATCAAGAACCTGCCCAAGGGCGTGGAGGTGCTGGGCAGGACGCCGACCATTCGTGTCACCCTGGACCGCGTTGAGACCCAGGAGCGGCCGGTTGTGCTGAGCATAGTCGGCTCTGTCGCCCCCGGCTACGTTGCCAGCAGGCCGCGGCCGGTGCCGGAGGTGGTGACCATATCCGGGCCGGGTGTGGTGCTCAGCCGCGTCGCGAAGGTGGTTGCCGAGGTGGATATTACCGGGCTTAACAGCCCCCGCGTGTTTCACCCCACCTTGGAGGCACGTGATGAACGTGACATCGCCGTGGCCGGCGTCAAGCTGAATCCGGAGAGCGTGGAAGTGAAGGTAGATGTCGCCCAATCACCGTTCCGCGTCTTGGCGGTGTGGCCACGCCTGAGCGCCCCGGCAGCCGGCTACATGGTTGCCAGCGTCGTGCCGTCGCCCTCCACGGTGGTGGTGACAGGGCCTGCCGCCAGGCTGCAGCGACTCGATTACGTGTCCACCGAGCGCATAGACATCTCGGCGCTGCGCGGCAGCAAGCGGTTCACGGCTCGCCTGGCGCTTCCCCAGGGGGTGCGGGCGGTCGATGTAAGCAGCGTGAGTGTAACGGTGAAAGTCATAAAACAGGCCCCGCCTTCGCAGCAAAGCGGGGCGGCGCTCAGTCCCGGTGGACAGGGTACCGGTGAAACGCAGCCGCAGCAAAATCCAGCCCCAGAAGGTGGTGCACCACCGCAACCGACGGAGCAACCCCGGAACCAAGGATCCGAGGCTGCAACACCGCCGGCCAATGCGGTACCGGCAGAAACGAACGAAGCAACGGGCCAGTAGCTCCCTTACCGGCCCACGACAATCCAACGGGGGGTATCAACTATGGGATACGTGTCTATCTCGGACGCGCTCGCACTGCTTGGCGATGCGGCGCTGGAAGATAGCAAGCCGCAGTTGCGTGAAAGATTCCTGGAGTTCATACGCCAGTCAAAGTGGCAACCAGATGACTTCCGATACTGGATCGAAGGGTGTCTCGCCAAGGGAAGCCGCCAGCGACCGGCTTACTATTATGCATTGCAGGACATCGTCGTGACGATAGGAATGCACCTTGGCATGAAGGTCGAATACGGGTCCTACTCCTCTTACCAGCCCGGAGTGCCATGGGATGGACGGTGGTGGACCAGCGACAACAGTTGCATCATCGTCGAAGTCAAGGCCTCCGCGTGGCCCTCGGCCTCTTACCTCGATGTCTGCGCGGCCCTTGAAGACGCTGCCGAGGACCGGCTGTACGGCTTGTTCGTGGTGGGCCAAGGTTCCACGCGGGAATTGATTGAGCAGATAAAAGGGGGCGAATATCGCAATCAATTGAAAGTCATCTCCTGCAACGACCTGGTGCGCTTGTGGCGCTTGAAGATGAACTTGGAGAGGACGGCCAGCGATCAGCGCGCCGCGCGGATGGTACAGAGCGTATTGCTGCCGTTCGAGTCGGTAAACGTCGGGTCGTTGGTGAACATCATCTACGAGGTCGCGGCCCGCCAGGACTGCGAGAAGCAGGAGCAGGTCGCCACGCCGCCGGCCAAGCCTACCGCCCAGCCGTGGCAGCCAGCCGAGCTGTGGGCGTTCCTGGATGACAGCCAGCCGACGCAGGTAGCGTTGTTGATGGCACTGTCCTGCAGCACCGAGCCGAGCGTGCCGATGGCTGTCGTCGTCCAACGCATGAAACAGGCCGCGCGCTGGCTGCCGCATATCCCCCAAGATGTCGAATTCAACGCCAAGAGTGTCGGGGGCGCACGTGCCGGTTTTTCCAAGCGCGCCCATGCACTGGGCAAGGAAAGCTTCCTGGATGTAGCCGGCAGCCACTATCGCATCAAGGATCGCTACAAGGAATGCATCGCCGAGTGGCTGAGGGAGCGGGGGCTGGACGTGGATTGTACCGCGGTGGCGAAAAGAGATGCTGAAGAGGGGCTGCTTCCCCCGTTTGAACCACTTGTCAACAAGCGGTTGCCGTTTTTCGAAGGGCTCGGCAACACGGCCTGAAAACTACACGGAAAGGAGGTCGCTGGCAGGTCCAGCAGCGGCATACCGGTATTGTCGTGTACCACGCACTGTGGTTTCGATAGCCGGAACCGCAACTGCGACGAGTACTCCGGTGCCGACGTGTGAGCTGCCATGCGAACGCCTGTGTCTGAGTATTCCAAGGCTGGCAAGACGGTGGTTACCAAGGATGATATCGTGGCCGGTCTGCGCGAGATCGGCCTTCGACGCGGAGATCTTGTGCAGGTACACAGCTCCCTGTCCAGTTTCGGCTATGTAGAGGGTGGTGCGGATGCGGTTGTAGATGCACTCCTGCAAACGGTGGGCCCTGAAGGGACGGTAATGGTCCCCACCTTCAATCACGGCCAGGTCGAAGTGTTCGACCCGGCCACTACTCCCTCCGTCAGCGGTGCCATAACAGAGGCGTTGCGTAAACGCCCCGAGGCGTTCAGGTCGCTGCATCCTACCCACCCGTACGCCGCTATCGGGCGCGATGCCGAGGAACTGACCAGTGAACACCTCGACCTGCTGACTTTCGACGAACGATCGCCGCTGGGGAAGCTGGCGGCGCGGGGCGGATGGGTGCTGCTGCTGGGCGTAGGGATGAGCAGCAACACTGCCGCGCATATCGGGGAAACCAAGGCCCGCGTCCACTGTATCGGTTTTCGCCAGGACAAGCGCAAGGTGAAACTGCCCGACGGCCGCATCATCGAGGCGCGCTGGTGCCTGTGGCGTGACGGCGACTGCAAGATCGAGTGGGATCCGCTGGAACGCGAAATGCGCAGCCGCGGGATGATACGCGACGGCCAAATCGGCGATGCGCACATCATGCTGATGAAAGCCCAGGATGTCGTTGACGTTACCTACGAAATGTGCCTGCAGATCTGCCCCACGTGTCCCACGATGCCCAAGAAGATGCCTTGACCTGCCTGCCAGGGTTGCGCGCAGCCGCTCGTGTCTGTGCTTGAGATATGCGCCCGATAGTCGCCCGCTCCCCAACGTCCAAATGGGCATTGCCATTGCCCCGTCAGTTGTATCTCCCTTGACAATCGAACAGGCGTTCGATATACTGGTGTCCACGTTGTCAAGGGGGGCTTTGCCATGCAAGTAAGATCCCTGGAAGCCTTTCGCGTCCACACTGACTTGTTGGCCGTCTGGGAGGCCCGGTACGGCCCGCAGTTGCTGCCCGTGCAAGAGCTGGCGGTGACCGAAGGCAAGCTGCTGGAGGGGGCAAGCGTGGTGGTTGACGCGCCCACCGGCGCCGGCAAGACGCTCGTCGGTGAGATGGCAGCCTTGCAGGCAGTGATGAAGGGGCAGCGGGCAATCTACCTGGTGCCTACCAAGGCCCTTGCGGAGGCAAAGTTTTTTCACCTGCGGGAGCTGTACGAGCCAGTGGGCGTGCGGGTACTGGTTACCACGCGCGACCGGCGCGGCAGCGATGACGCCATCAAGCGGGGAGAGTTTCACATCGCTGTTTGCGTGCCGGAAAAGTTGCGGTCCCTGATTGTGGCCGCGCCCCAGGCGCTCAACGGTGTGGGATGTGTGGTCGCCGATGAATTGCAATTGCTCGGCGATATCAAGCGCGGTCCGTGCCTGGAAATGCTGTTGATAAGGATGCGTGCTTGTTGTTCTCAACTGGTCGGCCTTTCCGCGACGCTGCCCAATGCCGAACAGGTAGCCGCCTGGCTTGGGGCCCGCACCGTCCACTGTGACAAGCGCCCCGTCGAGTTGCGCAAAGGGGTGTTATGTGACGGGAAGTTCCACTACCTGGAACATAACAGCGGCCGGCAGGATATCGAGGAGTTTCCCGCCACGGCCGGGGCAGGCACCGAGACCTTGCTGCGCCTGGTGCAGCATTTTTGCCGGGCCGGCGAGCCGACTCTGATATTCACCCGCGACAAGCGCAGCAGCATTCGGCTTGCCCACATGCTGGCGCAAAGTGCCGGTCTGCCTGCAGCCCAACAGGCCCGTGAACGCCTTGCCGCGCTGCCGGAAACGACGGTGCGCAGGCAGTTATGGCAGTTATTGGCCAGCGGCGTCGCATTCCATAACGGCGACATGCAGTTTGCGGAGCGCCGGATTGTGGAAGCGGCGTTTGCAGCCGGCGAGATAGGTGTGCTGTGCGCCACCTCGACGCTGGCCCTAGGCGTGAATCTGCCGGCGCGCAATGTCATCGTCGATCCTCAACGCTGGTGGCAAGATGCGGCAGGCACTGCGGCGGCATTGGGACCGCTGTCGAGGGCGGAGTTCGAGAACATGGGTGGCCGGGCAGGACGCGTGAAGTTCGGCGATGCCTTCGGCCGCGCTATCATGCTGGCTGACAGCCAGTTGATGCGCGCCGCAATGTGGGAACGCTACGTGCTGGGAAGCGTTCCTTCTTTGCAGCCTGCATTGAGCCGCCAGCAGCCTCTGCAGCAGCTCGTGACCCTGTGCGCTGCCGTCAACGGCAATGGAAAAGAGAACATAGCGGCAGCCTACCAGGAGAGCTTCGCGGCATTTTACACTCCCAAAGTCGGCGACGCTGCGGGCAACCAGACCCGGGCTGATGACCTGCCGGCATCCATGAAGCAGGCCATAGTCGAGGCCCGGCGGCAGGGCCTCGTCACGGTGGATGACGTGAGCGGGGCGGTAGTCCCTACGCCGTTGGGGCGCTTGTGCGCTGCCAGCGGCGTTAGCGTGGAGGGGTTTTGCTGGCTGCGTGATTGGGCGGAGCGCTTTAGGGAACACGGCCCCAACGACCTTGAAGCCCTTGTAACTGTCGCAATGTCCCATGACGCCGTGTCTGTGAACTTCCCACTAAGTGCACGCGAGGCGCAGGCCCGCGACTATTGCCAGGCCCTCATGCAAGAAGCGCAGGCACGAGGACAGGACAGCCCACTGCTTGGGGAGTTGCTAGGTTGCGTCCATGTCCCGGCCTTGCAGCGAATCCGCGCCGCGAAGATGACGCTCGTACTCTTGCAATGGGCCAGCCGTCGCCGGACGCAGGAACTGGAGCAAGATGTGCGATTGCCGGTCGCGCGCCTAGAGAGCATCGCAGAGACGGTCGGTTGGTTGCTGCAGACCCTCGCGGAAATCGGCCAACATGTCGGCTGGCCCCAGGGCGCATGTGCGCGCACCCTCCGCCTCGCCGGACGGATCGCGGCAGGCATGCCTGAAGCCGGCGCTGGATTGCGCCCCTTGCGTGACCGCGGGCTGGAACGCGAGCAGTTACTGGTGCTGCTGCAGCAGGGGATTGAGGATCCATCGCAGTTGGACGACGAGCGGCTTGCCCGGCTGGCAACGGGGGATGCGCCGGGCTTGGAGTCTCCAGGCTCCCGGCAGGTAGCCGAACCACCATGCCGCGGTGCACAAGCCGCCGGCCATGTGCTTATCATTGACCACCGCAGCCCCGATCGTGTCATTTTCCACGGGGCAGAGGTCAGCCTGCGCCCTTCCGAGTACAAGCTGCTGGTCGCCCTCGCCCAGCATCCCGGCCATTGCGTGCCCTACGAGCAGATATACCGCGCCATCTGGGACAACGGCGAGATTGTGCAAAGCTCACAGGTCCATTGGCACCGGCACAACTTGTCCCGCAAACTGGCGGCCGCCACCGCCGCAGTCGATGAGCCGGTCGACCCGATTGAAACCGTGCCCCGACGCGGCTACCGCTTGCGATTGTCACCCTCGCAGGTACGCATGATGTAGCCGAGAAGGCAGGGAAGCGTTCAGATGAGCCAGGCTATCAAGAGCCTGGCTTATTGTTTGTCTGCTCACTACACGGCCCAGCAAAATACAACAGTTTTACCAGCCACATACCACCGTAAGCCACAGACTTGCCAATCAACCGGTGGCTATCGTGACCCCCGCTGTCGTACCCAACCCACAGGGAAGCGGTGGTCATAATGCCACGAAATCATAGCCAGCACGTCCCGCACACCGCCGGCGATACCAGCGAGTTCCAGCAGCGGGAGAAAGAATTGGAGGGGCAGGCAAATCGCCTGTTACAGGAAAGCATCGCCCGCATGGGACGCGGCGAGTATCCCTTTTATACGCAGTATTGGATCCGCCGCCAGGCCCAAAGAGACATCGACCTCGCCTGCCAGCCGGCCTGCCACACATCCGGGCCCGCCAGTTCAACATGCCAAGGCTTGCTGCGCATGCTTGACCGGGTGCCGATGCGCAAGCAGCATCGGCGCCTCGTTCAGCTTGTGAGCAGTGGGCTGAATGTTTCGCAGGCCGCTCGAAAAATGCACGTAAGCCCGGCCCAGGCTCACCGCTGGTTTCGCGCGGCCGTCCGCCTCCTGCGGCGACATCTCCAAGACCACCAGGCCCATCTTGACGACCGGCAGGCCATATTATGCGTCTACCGTGAAGAGGTGGGCCGCCGGGGGTATCAAAAGGAGCGTCACTGCAGCCCGGGTAAAGAGCTGTGCCGCAAAACCGGGCTTTGTCCCCGCAGGTGGTACCTTTACGGCTACAGCGAGGAAGAATAGTACTGCAAGCGACGGCGGAGCCTAGCCTGCCTGTGGCGCCCGACGCCGGGCGGCCTTAGGACTCGACGACGTACAGGTCCAGCGCGCCCAACGGCTGGGTCATCATCTTGTCATCCCACAGCGGGTGAGCCAGTGGGCTGTGGCTTGTAATCGTGTCCAGGAACAGGTAGAAAGCCGGGGGAGTGCCTATCACCCGCAGGCCGTCGAGAGCCACGGCCAGCTCGTACAGCGCCGGTCCCCCGGCGCTGTGATGGGTAGCTACCATCGCCTCGTCATCCGCCAGCGCCCCCAGCAGGTTGCGCGCTTCCGTGGTGGACCACATGAACAGGCTCTCGCTGTCGTCACGTATCACCCGGTCAAACTGTGCCGTTATCAGGTCAATGAGCTGTTGGCGGTACTCTGCCGACAGGCCGACTACTATCTTGGGCTCCACGAACTCGCGCCCCAGCTCCAGTTCCAGGCGTATGGCCTCCATGACCTTGTCAGAGGGCAGCACCGTGCAATTGCCCAGCACGAAGTCATCGAAGCTCATTTCCCGGGCGATCTCCTGCAGCACGTTCGGCGTGCCTGTGCAGAAGAAGTTGGCGCACTTGGCCGGCTTCCAGCGGCCGGCCAGGCAGCCGTCATAATGAAACAGGCAACGCGGCGCCGCGATACGGCGGCCTCCCGAGAGCCTGAACGAGGCCTTGCCCTGCGACAACGTCACAAGCGCCGCCTGGGCGCCTTCGAGTTGGCGGATGGCCTTGAGGCAATTGGCGCGGATGGCGGAAAAGTGCAGCAACTGCATCAGGCCTTCCATGCTCAGGTCAATGTCGCCGCTCAACTTGTCGCAGAATTCCTGCCAGGCACGGATGCGGTCATCGAGGCGTTCAATGTATTCCTTGTTTTCCTCGCCGACTGCCGCGTAGATGAGGTTTCTGACCTTCTTGACCGCCTCCAGGTCCACGGCCAGCTCTTCGCCACGCTTGCGCAGGCCTTCGCGCAGCACCTGCTCCCGGCCCGGCTCGAGCCGCAGCCCCTTGTACAGACGCCGCAGGTCCTGGCTCCCCATCATCGTGCCTTGATGGCAACAACTCCGGTCGCATGCCCCGCATACCCTGTCGATAATGCTGTTGAGCCTGGCGTTGTTGTCTCTCGCTCGCTGCACAAGGTCTTCCATCACACACTCGGCTCCGGCAGGGGCAGGCTGTAATCCGCAACAAACCCCCGGTCGACGCTCGCTCCCAAGCCTGGACGGCTGGGCAGTTCGAGAACGCCGTCTTCAACTATCACTTCACCATTGACCATATTATTATAACACATGGCCGGTGCGGGCACTAATGGAATTGCATTCGGCATGGCCAGTGCAGCGTGGGCCGCTGCCAGCACCCCGAGCGGCGTTACGCCGGCCCAAACCGCGGTCCGTACGCCGTGGACACGAGCCAACTGTGCGTGTATCAGGCCCCCGGTCAGACCGCCGCACAGGCGCAGGTCAAGCGCAAGTATTTCCACGCCCGCGGCCGCAAGGCACCGCCATACTTCACTGGTTTCCGCCAGCAACTTTCCCCCAGCGACCGGCGCCGCCACTTCGCGGCATATCCGTGCCCACTGGGTGAAATCATTGCCGCCCAGGAGATCTTCACACCAAAAAACGTCGGCTCGCCCGAGGGCTGCACCCACCTGCAGTGCTTCGTCAATGTCGGTAATGGCAGATGCGACGTCCGCGATGAAACGTGTTTGGCTGCCGACGACCCGGCGGGCGCGCTGGACTATTTCCACGCCTTCATGCGGGTTCGCGCTGATGTCAAACCGCATTGCTGAGAAATATTGCCTGCTGGCCGCCTTCGCCCATGATAGGACATCTTCTGCATCGTGGCTCGTTGAAGCGACTGCATAGGCGTCCAGGAGTGCGAAGTTGGCGCCGCCGGCCAACTGCCAGCACGCAGCGCCGCACGCCTGCCCCGCCAGGTCCCACAGCGCCATGTCCACCGCGCTCAATACCCCGGCTGCTGAGTGCGCGTCCCAGCCGGCGTCGTGCAAGCGCTGCCTGCAGCGCTCTCCCAGCACCACGCGGCTGAGCGGGTCAGCTCCCACCAGCAACGGTTCCACTACCGCCACAGCGTCCACGAGCTCCTGCGGTGAACCTGCATATGCCTCGCCCCAGCCTGCAGCATTGCCGTCGGCGCACTGCACCTCGACGAGGAACACTGTTCCATCGCCGCCGGCAAGGTCATCGCGCGGAACCGGCACCTGCAAGTGATAGGGCGTGACCGTTTCGATTCGCATGGTCTAAGCGGCTGACTCCTCGGGGACCTGCATCAAGTAGCCGATGCCCGGCACGGTGACGATGAGGCAAGGATGATGCGGGTCTTGTTCCAGTTTGCGGCGCAAGCGCCCGATGTGGACATCCAGCGTGCGGCTGCGTCTTCTGAACTCTCCACCCCATACCTCGGCCAGCAGTTCCTTTCGCTGCACAACCATCCCCGCCCTGCGCGCCAGCGCCACCAGGAGATCAAACTCCCTGGGGGTCAGTTGTACGGGTCTGTCGCCCACTGTGGCCCGGTGCCGTGCAATATCAATGTGCAGCGGCCCGATCCTCAACTGCTGATTGGCCGATGACCCCCCCTGCATGCTGTATCGCCGCAGCCAGGCCCGCAGCCGCGCAATCAACTCGCGCTCGGATATCGAGGCGGGCACGCAATCATCGGCCCCGGCATCCAGTGCGCGCTGTACCGCCTGTGCAGTGGCATCCGCGGCGACAGCTATCAGCGGCTTATTTCCGGCAAGGTCACCCTGCGGGCTGTTGCGCAAACTCGCGCACAGTTCGTGCAGCGGGCGTTCGCTTACTGTCAGGTCTACGATAATGGCATCCACGTCATGCCTGGCGGCTGCCTGTAGTCCCTCTGCGGCAGTGGCGGCAAAGATGAAATTCAGTCCTCCGCTCAAGCCGTCCCTGAGAATACGACCCGCGAAGGCCGGTGAAGCGATTATCAGCACTGTACTGGCCATTTACCGTTCAGAGGAGGGGGCAGCTAGATTTCTCCCTCCTGGCGGTGTTCCATGAAGTCCAGGACATCGGAGAGACGAAAACGCCGCTGATTACCCGGCGTACGGAAACAGCGCAGCACCCCTCGGTTTGTGTAGCGCCGCACCGTCGTCGTGCACACCCCAAGCAGCGTGGCGGTTTCCTGCAAGGTCAATGTCGGGTCTAACAGTCGCTGAATGAGTTGTTCGCGCGTCTCTGTGAGCCGTCCCCCTGCCTTTTCGCGTTCCTTGGCCTCGGCCCCGTCTGCCTCCTCAATCTCGATGGGCAGGCGGCGCTGTCGCCCGACTATTGCTTGCAGGCGCTGCCGCGCGGACTCGGGGCTCCTTTCCGCGAGGGCGGCGGCCAACTGGCGGGCGTCCGCCAGGCGCCGGCTCTGTCGCGGTTCAACAGCGGCATCTTCCTCCGCTTGCTGCGCCCTCTCCTCACCGCTTACCTCGGCCTCCGAGCTGGCTTTCTTTATTTGTCGTTGCCGGTACTTGATCCATTCGTGCATTAACATCGAACCACCACGCTCTCTGCAGAGCCGCGTCTTGTCGTCAGCGTCGTAGCAAGTTTATGAGCAGCAAGATCAGCGTCAGTAGGATGCTCAGCGCAATTGACGTGCCGATGGGAAAGTAGAAGCTGAAGCCCGGACGTTCGATGACGATGTCTCCGGGCAGCAACCTGCCGCCCACCCGCCCCAACAGCATCATCACCACCCCCACGGCGACAAGGCATCCTCCGGCTAGTATGACGAACTTGCCCAGGGGAACCAGCGGACTCATCCTGCTGACCCTCCCGGGCGGGACGGGCTGGCCGTTGCGGAACGGCCATCAATGCGGGCCCGCTCCTCGGCCGCTTGCGCTGTACGTTCGCGTGCGTTGACAAGTAGCTGCGGATCGCCGGTATCCAAGTACAAGAGCGCACTATAAATCGCTTCGTACGCCACCTGGTAGTATAACTGGCGCTGGGCATGAACCGCTTGTTTGCTTGCCGGCGCCTGGGTAGTGCTGCTGAATTTGCGGATCTTGTCAACTTGCGCCAGTCCCTGGCTGACTATGGCATATACTTCCTCGCGCACCATGGTCCCGCCCTCTTCGAAGGCGGTCAGCGGCTTCCACACCATATCCAGTATCATGCTCACGGCGGCGTCGGCAGCCTCGAAGATCCTCTCGTATCCCTCTTCGGCGACCTGCTTGCCGGCCGTGGTGGCTTGTGCTGCCTGCACGTAGGCATCAAATGCCAGTTCAAACCGCCCCCCCTTGGTATACAGGTCACCGAGCCTGGTCAAGGCTTGCATCCTCTCGGCCTCGCTGCCCAGCGCCACCGCCCGCTTCAACGCAGCTTCCGCCAGCGCATTCAGGCCCCGCTCGGCGTACACCGACCCTAGCCGCAGAAACAACTGTGGATTGTTGGGATTGGCTTTCGCCCCTTGTTCGAGAATCTGTAACGCCTTGCGGGGTTGATTGTGTAGCTGGTAAAGCCCGTATAGTTGTATGTAGGCCTCGGCGGCCTGCGGGTTATGTTCGATTACCTGCCGGCACAGTTGCACGCTGCGTTGCCACAGGCCCCGCGCTGCTTCCAGGCTTGCCAGCCTTAGGGTTACTTCCACTCGCTCAGGATGCATGCTTGCGGCGGAGACAAGCTCGCTGCGCGCCTTTTCAGCATTGCCCAGCAGCTCGTATATTCGGGAGCGCAACAGTGCCACTTTTCCCTCGTCTGCGCCTTGTTCCAGTGCACGATCCACCAGCCCGAGGGCTGTTTCCAGTTCGCCCTGCTTTATTGCATTTGTGGCTTGTCGGAGCAGGGCTTCCCCGGGCTTGGCAGCCTCGGCTGGCGGCTCAGCACGAGCCTCCCCTTGTGTGGAGGTAGCTGCCGGCTGCGTGGAGGCTGCGGGGGGATGCTCCGCTGCCGGTTGGGGCGCCGGGGTAGTCTGTGGTGTTGTGGGTTCTGCCACCGGCGCGCCCGACTCGGCGTCCGCCGCCTGCTCAAAGCCCGCCCGGACGGCGTCGCGTGTCTTTGCTGCAGCCAGCTTCACATCCGGGCTTGGCGACTGAACGTCGAGTTGCTTCAGCCGACTGTGTCCCTTTCGAGCCCACAGGCCATGGGCCCGCAGTTCACCCTTTTCCCCTTGTACCGATAGTTGCAGCACCAAGACCTCGTCAATGTCCAGGGCCCGGGGAAGTGTCGCCAGCACCCGCCTGTCGCCTGCCTCGGGTGGGTCGGCTATGACCGGTACAATGTCAATGCCCGCCGCCTTGACGATTGCGGCAGAGGGACTCAGCAACGTGGCTTGGCACCAGTCGGCGGTGGCCAACTGCCGGCATAGCTCGTCAACAAACTGAACTTGTGTCTCAATGTTCAGCCCCTGCGAGGGGCACAAAACCAAACCGATAGTCACCGGCGGCCTTCGCTGCGCGTCGGCAGCCGCAAACAGCGGCCCGGCCGCTACAAGCACTGCCAGGCATATCGAGGCAGCGGACCATGCGTGACGCGCAAGCCCTTGTCGCAATGCTATCGCCCCTCGCTGGCCTGGATGCTCTCTATCGCCATGCGGCATGACTCGATGGCGATGCGCTTGCTAGCCGCAAGTGCCGGATTATCCTGGATTTCCTGTTGCAGGGCCGCAATCGCTTTCTTGTAGGTCGCGATTGCAGCGGTCGTATCGCCCTGTTGGCGCAGCTTGTCAGCCTGGTTGCGCAACTGGAGGCCGCTCACCGGCTTGCTGGGTGTTGTTGCCGCAGGGCGCTCGCTGCGCGTAATGGTAATCTCGCCCCTGCTTTCCGGGGCTGTAGGCGTCGTTGGAGGAGAGCTGGGCTGCGCTGGCTGGACCGGCTGTGTCGGGGCGGGTTGTTGTGTCACCGGCGTTGGCGCAGTTGTCCCCGTCGCCGAGCCTCCGCCCGGCTCCGTGCCGGCCGGTGGGACGATGGGACTGGGCCCGGGCGGTAAACTGTCACGCGTCGTTTCGCTTACGGTCGGCGTAGGCCAGACGGCGTGCCGCCGGCTGGAGATGTCGGATGGAGGGGGACTGACGCGCCTACCCGTGCCTGTCACAGGCGGCGACGAGGGAACAATCGGCGTTGGTGGCAGCACGTTTGCCCCGCCGATAATCTTGCCCCCTTGCGTCATCCACTGCCACTGCGCATACCGCGCCTCCATTTGCTTCTGCCTTTGTGTCCACGTCAACCATTCGCGCGCCGTCTCGTCATTCGGCTTGGTCGCCAGCGCCTGTTGGAACCACTCGATGGCGGCGTCGTAGTTGCCTGTTCGTACTGCATCTTGGCCCTTGGCGAGCTGCTCTTGAAACGTTGTCTCCATTTGCCGTGCGATACGTACCTGCCGGGCGTGCAGCACCAACAACAGCCCCACTACAACTATCAGTACCGCCGCTGCCGCCGTCAGCACGATAGGGGCGGCCCGCTGCAGCGTCTGCGTGGGCGGCGGAACGCTTGCCGGCCTCTCCTGCGGGGCATAAGCGCGTATCTGCGCCTGCAGTTGGGCAATCCTTTCCCGCTCGGCAATCCGCCCCGGGTCCAGGCGCACTGCCTCCTCGTAGGCCTCGATGGCCAGCTTCAGGTTGCCTGCCTCCTCCTCGGCCATACCCAGCAGGGAGTAGGCCTCGGGGGAAGAGGGGTACGCCTGCAATGCCTCGTGGCAGGCCTCGACAGCCTCCTGAACACGGTCCTGTGCCAACAATTCCGTGGCCCGGTTAAGGTACACCGTCACATCGGCAACCGCCGGCTCAGCCCAGCTCTTCGACTCGCCGGTCTCTTCCACCGCTGGTATCGCGGCTGTTGTATCTGCCGCCCCGGCTGAATCAGTGCCCAGCGGGCCGCCGCACCTCTTGCAAAACAAGCTGCCGGTTGCATTCTTCTCCCCGCATCTGGAGCATACTTTCATGACTGGCTCGCCTCCAGGCTTGCACAAGCACGTGGGCGCACAACTTTGTGCCACTTTCTCCCCTAAGCCTGTACAACGCGTTCGTATTCTATATGCCGGTTGGGGGCCTGTCAAGCGCAACCGGTTGCTCTTCCACCCATGCTCGGGAGTATGCCCTGCGTTATGCCGCCCTCGCCAAGAGACCTGGCCGCCGCGCGCAGGTGGACTGCAAAATGCCCTGGGGGATGCTGCCCGCGTACCGGGAAAGGTCGGCGGGGCAGGCGCATATGCCGCCAGCCTCGACCCGCACAGCCGCCCTGCTGCTTGCCGACCGCGGCGCCGGTGCCCGCCGAACCACAAGCACACCCCTGGTCATGCCGCAGGGCATCGCCGCTGCGCTTCGTTCCACCCGCTTGGCGATACCGCGATGGCCGGCTACCGGGGAGCCCAGTCCGGCCAGTCCAATACCTTGCGGTACAACCCCCAGGCCTGCAGCTTGGCGGCCAGTTGCGGCCATGCCGCCTTCCCGCTCCACGCCGACTGCAAGTCGCCGAACTCGCTGCGTGGTATGCTCAGCAGGAACTCCTCCAGCCCGGCTCGCATTTCGGCAACCTTGTCGGGCTTCTCCTGGGCCAGGTTGTTGCGCTCGGCGGGGTCTGATGCAATGTGGTACAACTCGTCGTTGCCGTCGGAGGACCAGATGTACTTCCATTCCGTGCTGCGCCATGCCTTCAGGCTGCGGTTGTACCTGCGCACATCAAAGTCCGGCACCTGGCGCAGGATGCGTTCGAACAACTGCACCGGCTTGTTTGCCTCCGACAGGGCGTATTGACGCAGCCCCTCTCCGTCGGCAGCGGCGATAAGGCTCCTGCTCTGCCCGCGCGCCGGCTCCGGAACTGTCGTGCCCGCTATCTCGCAGGCGGTGGCGAAGATATCCTGCGTCTGCGTAATTCCTGACACCCGGCTGCCGGGCGCGAATGCCTCCGGCCAGCGGATGACCAGCGGAACATGAATAAGCGAATCGCAAATGCCGCCGATATGCCCCCACCACGGCGGCCGGTCGCCCATCACGTCGCCGTGGTCGGACACGAGAATGATCACCGTCTGGTCGTACAGGCCCCGCTGCTTGAGCGCGTTGATCACCCGCCCGAAATTTTCGTCGCACCTGCGCACCTCGGCGTCGTTCAGCGCAAAGAGAATCCGCCACTCCTTCTCCGTAAACTTGATTTTCTCCGCCACCGTCAGAGTGACGTTTTGTCGCGCCTTGACCGACTCTATTTCTTCCTCCGTAACCCCCTCGATCATGAACTGGTCCTGGTAGTGCTTGGGCGGCTGGTAGATGGCATGTGGCTCACTGAAAATCGTGAACAGCAAGAACGGCCGCTGCTTGTCGCGCTGGTCCAACCACGCCTCGCACTGCTGTATCGTAAGCTCAGACCCGCCGGCGGCCTCGAACGTCGGCATCTGGTCCCATCCTCGCACGCGCGCCGCCTCCTCGCCGAACCCCCTGTCCACGTAAACCTCGAATCCGCGGTCAAGCCCCACTACTCCCGCCCCCCAGGCGTTCGTCATAATGCCGCAGGTCTGGTAGCCGGCATCGCCGAGCACCTCCGCGAGGGTGGGAAAACAGCGCCGCACGTACTCGTGGTCGGCATCCGCCCGGTGCGTGTGGACGTGCAGCCCTGTCATCATCGAGGCATAGCATGGCAGGCTCCAGGTGCCGGGGGCGATGTTTTGCTCGAACACCACGCCCTCGGCCGCCACCGCGTCCCAGGTCGGAGAAGTCGGCTTGTCATACCCGTAGCATCCCAGGTTTGCCACGCGCTGGGTATCCGCCACCATCAGCAGAATGTTGGGGCGCTGGTTCTTCAATTCCTATCACCTTCCAGGAGGCTGTCGCCGAGCTCGCCTCTCCGTGAGGAAAGGGTAGCGGCGGGCTTGCAAGCATCTGCCTGCACAGGCCGCAGCCGGTCACATTATGAGCTTGTTGAGCGGATATTCGATGATGCCCTGGGCGCCGGCGGCTTTCAGTGAGGGAATGAGCTTGCGCACCATGTCCTTGTTCACGATCACCTCCAGCGCAACCCACTTGTTGCCGGCCAGGGGGGAGATAGTGGGATTTTTGAGCGCCGGCAACTGTGACTTGACCGCTTCCAGGTTCTCCTCCGCTACGTTCATCTTCAGCCCCACCATCTCTTCGGCAGCCAGCGCTCCGCGCAGCATCATGGCGATGCTTTCGATCTTCTGCCGCTTCCACTCGTCTTTCCATGCTTGCTTGCTGGCGATGAACTTGGTGGTCGACTCGAACAGTGTATCCACTATCCGCAGGTTGTTCGCCCGCAGCGTGGCCCCTGTCTCGGTGCCCTCGACGATGGCGTCCACCAGGCTGGGGCACTTCGCCTCGGTTGCTCCCCACGAGTATTCCACGTTGGCCTGGACATTGTGCTCGGCAAGGTACTTCTCTGTCACCCGCACCAGCTCGGTAGCTACGCTCTTGCCCTGCAAGTCCTTGACCGACTGAATATCCGAACTCTCATGTACCGCCAATACCCATCTGTAGGGCCGCATCCCTTGCTTGGAATAAATAAGGTCCGTTACAATCTCGACCTTGTCCTCGACCTCCCGCTCCTTTATCCAGTCCAGCCCCGTCAGGCCGCAGTCGAGATAACCCTCCGCCACGTAGATGGGCATCTCCTGGGCGCGCAGCAACACCGCCCACAGCTCCTCGTCGTCCAGGTCGGGCACATACTGGCGCTCATCCAGCCGCACCCGCCACCCTGCCTTTTCAAACATGGCTATGGTCGCCTGCTGCAAGCTCCCCTTCGGCAATCCAATACGCAACACTTTTTCAGACACGATCTCAATACTCCCTTGAACACTAGGATTTACACAGCGCCTGCTCCGAGCTGTTCCGGAGCCTCCGGTCGTTCCGCAGACTGCTATTATAGCAGACTTTGACGCCGGGACAAGCTGCCCGGCACCTGCCGGCATGGCGCCCCCATGACACCTCAACTGATCCTGACGGTCGCCTCGCCGCTTGGGACCGCCACGTACAACCAGCGCGCACCATGCTGCTGCCTTGTCGTGTGCACTGCCGGCCGGCCGTTTACCCGTACTGTTAACGCCGCGTCGCCGGGTGCGTGAAGCTGGACAATGCAGCCGCCCGGATAGTCGGTGCGCGTGCGGATGGTGGTCACTCCCTGGTCCACGGTGACATCCTCAATACCCGAGGCGGCGCGCGCATGCCACCACAGGCACATCTCGTCCACGCCCATGTGCAGCGCCCTGATGCCCCGCGCCCTCATGTACTCCAGGGCTTGCTTGATGGCTTGCGGATCCGACTTCGTCTTGACTATGTAGGTGGGATGGCGGAACATGTTCACCGGCAGGTTCCAGAACGCGGCCAGGTCTATTACCCGGTGCAGGTTCTCCAAGTCCAGGACGTCCTCCGGATAGCGGAACCCGCACTCGTAGTCCACTATTGGCAGGCAGGTCAGCTCTATGCGCTCGTTGCCCCGGCTCCAGTCGTCGTAATAATGGAACGGGTACGCCGTACCGAAGGCAAAGCCCGTGCTGTTGAGGGGATTGCGCCTCGGGCCCGGTCGGCCGGCCCGCGTGTTCTCGCCCTTCAGGCCCAATTCGGCCAGCCAGCGCGCCGGCTCCGCCCACCCTGTCCACTCGCTGCGCCCCAACAGCCCCACCACCGGTGTTTCCCCGTATGCCTCCTGGTGAACGCGCAACTGGTATTCGATCTCCTCCTTGGTGAACGCCTGGGGGTCATCCCTGCGCGGCGCCTCGAAGCAGAACTGTATCCCCACCTCGCAGCCCAGCTCCTTGAGCCGCCGGAAACTCTCCACCGACAGCAGCCGGTTGCCCGGCGGCACTTGCTGGATGTTCACATGATACGGCAGGCCCAGGCCGCGCATGAATTCCACGGCCTGCAGGTGCTCGTCATCCCAGCGGTTGGCGTCCCCTCCCCAGTAGAATACGGCGTCAGGGATAGAGCCGTCCGGCGCAGGCGGAAGCTGGTGCAGGAATACTCCTCCGGCGGCCGCAATCAGGTCGCGCAGCAAAAACAGCATTATGTCCGCGTAGGGCACCTCCCCGCGCCACGGACAGGTGGCAATCCCGTCTCTCACCCGGTACACCCCGTCGCCGTCATAGTCCTCAACCACCGGCCGGCCTTGGTGCATGACCCATACGCATTGCGCCAAGTCAAACGCCCAGTACACGGCCGCCCCCCTGCCCACGTTACGATACGTAATGGCCGGCCGCCGCTGGTCCTTTCCCACGATGGAATACAGGCGCGCCACCTGCCGGCCTTGCGATGCCGTCACCAGTTGCATGGGCGCGAGGATCGGCAGGCTGGCGTCCCCCAGGTCGCGGGGCAGCAGCGGGTGGGTCCAGTCCTCGGCCACCAGGCGGATGCTGCTTGAGGGGGAGAATTCGTCGTCAATCTGCGGCAGGCTCCCCTCCACCGCTATGCCGAACAGCTCTTCCAGCCCCTTGGTGGCGAAGCCCACCAGCAGCCCTCCGCCCTCCACCCAGCGCGCTATCGCTGCTTGCTGTTCGGGCTTGAGGTAGCCCTCTTCCAGCGGCGGCAGCAGCAGCACCGTGTACTGTGCCAAGGCCTCTTCGGTCAGGTTTTCCGGTCCCAGCAGAGAATATGACAGCCCGATGCGCGAGAGGATCTCCTGGTAGTAGACGGGCCAATAGTTGCGCTGCTGCTGGTTGGCTTGCCGCCGCAAGTCATCGTCGTAAAACAGCCCTGCCTTGAAGCGTACCACTGCCAACACCTGCCCTTATCTGTTTCGTTTATTGCGCCCCCGCCTTGCCCTTTGATTTCCTCTTGAACTGCTTGGGCGCTTTGCGAAAAGTCCCTCCCCGGCTTACCGGGTACTCCAGCTTCTTGCCAGCTAGTAACTCTTCTACCGTCAGAATTTGCAGCTTGGGCACGGGCGGTAACAGGCCGGGCGGGTCATAGAACCCAGCCTCTGCCGCCTCGGTTCTCATCGCCCTTGTCGGTGGCTGCAGCGTGATGAATGCCCCTATCTGCGCTTTCTCCCGTTCCACTGTGCCCCTCAAGTCGCGAACGTGGTTCGCATTGACGTGCCCACTCTTTACTTGTATGACGATGCGCTTCGGCCTGCCGCTGTCGTCGTCGAAGAAAATCAATTGCCCGTCTATCCCCTTGTCAGCGCCTTTTTTCTGCTTGTCGCTGGTTGGCCTCGCCCCCACGAGCCCCAGCGCCCAGTACTGGAACTGGTACCGGTCCTGCTGGGCAAGAGACTGGGCACTGGCCAGGTCGGTCGGCTCCCCGATGACCTCGTAGGGGCTGAGGTCGGGGCCGAATGTGTCCTGCAGGCGGCTCTTCATCAGCGTGATGGCTAGGTGGGTGATGTCGATGCCAATCCAGCGGCGATGCAGCCGCTCGGCCACTGCAATGGTCGTCCCACACCCGCAGAACGGGTCGAGCACCAGGTCGCCCTCATTGCTCGACGCCTTGATAATGCGCTCTAACAACGCCTCTGGTTTCTGGGTTGGGTAACCAAGGCGCTCGGCAGCTTGCGAATTAATTGGCGGGATGTCCACCCAGACGTCCTGGAGAGGCAATCCTGGCATCTCGTCCAGATAGCGCTTGTATCTTGGCCTCCCCTTCTTGGTGTAGTACAGTCGTCCTTCTCGCTCGTATTGCTCCATCGTTTCTAATGGACATCGCCAAATCTCTCGTATACCTTTCCACTCATACTCATACCCTCCTCCAGAGAGACCCTTGGCCGTAAGATCAAAGTCTCCAAACCGCCTTCCCTTTTCGTCTACCTTCCCGTAGTGAGATGTTATGTAGGCTTCGTCGTATGCCTGATATTGCCGATTCCATAGGAACTTAGGCCCTTTGGTAAATAACAAAAGCACATCGTGGGCATTTCCACACGTGCCCGAGTCACTATGTGCTGATGATCTCTTCCATATCACCTCGTTGCGGAAATTCCGGATTCCAAACACCGCATCCATTACCAACTTCAAGTAATGGCTCGCCGTCGGGTCGCAGTGCAGGTAGATGGAGCCGGTCGGCTTGAGCACGCGGTGCAGCTCCACCAGCCGGATGGCCATCATTGTCAAGTAGGCCATCATGTCATTGCTGCCCAGGAAACGCCGCAGGGCATCCAGCAGGTCGCCAACCTTGTCCCCCCGCCCGACGACCTCGCGAAACGCCGCCTCCGCCGCCATGTCCCAGTGCCAGAAGTCATCGAACGCCGTTATCTGTGCCACCGAATCCGTCCCGTTCTTTTCTTTGAACAGGACGTTGTAGGTGGCCTTGGAATTGAACGGCGGGTCGAGGTAGATGAGGTCCACGCTCTCATCCTCCACGTACCGCCGCAGAATATCCAGGTTATCGCCGAAGTATAGCTTGTTCTTCCAGGCTGTTGCGCTCACGGTGTTAGTTGCCCTCCGAATCGAGTGTCTCACCTGCCGGCTTGGGGATCTCGCCGCTACTGATAGCATGTTGCACTTCGCATTTAGAGAGACCCAGCCAACCTTGTGCGGCAGTTGAATAGACGCGTTCAATGTGGTAGCTATTGCCTTCTACGTCCTCCCACTGTACAGAGATGAGCTTTCCTTCCTCCATGGCCTTCCTGACGAGTTCACTCGGCATTGCCTCGTGTGGTGCCAGGTATTGGGCCACATCTGCATCTTGGCCCATACTGTACACCTTGACGGACTTGGCAGGGCCGGGGCCGAGATTGCCTACTCTGTCACAACTAACCTTGATTATGGGCAGAGCTGTGGCTCTGGCCA
>JALGVG010000196.1 GCA_029819875.1 Candidatus Zipacnadia bacterium
TGGCTGTCAGCCGCAATAAACAGCAACGATGCTGCAAATAATAGCCACTGACTGATGACTGGTCTTGCTCGGCCTGCGTTTTGCGGCCCGGGACCGACGTTGGAGGTTGGGTAAATGGCCCGGATGGCGCGAGCGGGTGCTATAATGCTCATTATTCTGTCGGCCGGCATGCGGGGCCTTGCCGAAGAAAACCGACAGCCTTTTTTCACGTACGTGTTGGGCTTGAGCGGTCCCCACATGATCGCCGAGGCACGGTCGCTGGGCGTCAACACGCTCTACCTGACTATCGACCCTGGCCATGCCGAGGACCTGGCTGCCATCAAGATTGCCGCCCGCAAGGCCCAGCAGGCGGGCTTGCAGGTAATCGTGCAGTTGCCGACAATCCTGGGCGGCGAGCTGGGGATATCGTTGGATGATACCGAGTATGTGGCGAAGGTGACCGCGCTGCTACGCAAGATAGTGACCGAGTTAGCCCCCGAGAAGGGCATCGCGGCCTGGGCCACGTCGGACTTCCTGGAGCGTAGCATCCATTACACCTCCGCGGCCTTCCGGTCGTACCTCAAGACAGTCTACCCTGACATCGAGGCCCTCAACACCGCCTGGGGGACGGACTACCCCACGTTCCAGCAGATAGGCATTGTCGGCGCTCTCGCGGCGGACAACGATTTGCCCTTCGGCGTGGGACGCCCTTCGATAGATTTCGCTGATTTCCAACGCTGGGAGTTTCGCGAATTGATGGCCTTGTGGGCCAAGGTCATCCGCTCGGCGGACGACACGCGGCCCTTGATGACCGGCCGCATCAGCCTGTACCGCAGCCTCAGTGCCATTCCCGACGCATACGACATAGTGCAGGTATGGATGCCGCCTGATATACTGGAACCGGATGATGTCTCCAGCAATGTTCAAGCACTGGCCATGGGGCGGGCCCTGGGAAAGTTCAAGGTGCTCCCCGTCTTCCGCCTGCCGTTGCCCCCAAGCCCGCTGTACACGAACAACGCCCTGGGTCGCTGGATCGGGATCGCCGCCCTGCACGGGGCGTGCGGCTTCGGCATCGAGGATGCCGAGCGCTTCGGGCAGTCCCACCTGCCCGCCCAGCAGGTGCGTGCCCGCCTGCGCAGCATCGTGGCTGCTGTCCGTCCCGAAGATTTCGGCGTTCAGCCCCAGGGCACCATCGCCATCCTGTGGGAACCGTATGCCCAGGGATTTGCCGCCGGCCAGCAGAAGGTGCCCGCATACGGTTTCATCCCGGGGTTTTCCGATGGCGAGCCGAGTCGGCTGTTTGCCACCTTCCGGCTGGGTACGGTGTTCGGGACAGTGGACGTGCTGCAACTCGAGGAGCTACCGGCAGCGGACCTGGATCGGTACGGGGTGATCTTTGCTCCCCTGGCCTTGAAGCTCACGGCTCCTGCCATATCCGCCCTTAAAGGCTATATCGAACGCGGCGGCATTCTTGTATATGACCTGGGAGCCGGTGCCTATAACTCGGGGCGCTGGGACGCTCTCCCCTATCCCCTCTCCAGGTGGTGTGGCGTGGAGGGCTTCTTGGACATCAAGGATCGCGCCGGGCACCTGTCGTTCAACCGCATTCCCCCTCTGTTCCCCTCCCTGGTGCCGGGAATGCGGACCACGGGTGTAAGCGAACAGCCAAACCCGCGGCAAGGTGGTATCACGATTACAGGGGGCAACTGGAGCGTACTGGGGCCGACCGCCCACGTCCTGATTTCAGAAGACACCGTGCCGCTGGCCGTCATAGATGTTATCCGCGAACAGCGGCCCACAGGCCCCAAGAAGCAGCGAGCACGCAAGCCGCTGCGCCCCGGCTGGGCAGGGATACTGTTCCGGCCGCAGGGACTGGGTGCGGCGGTGTTCGCTACTTATCGGCTGTGGAGCAACTGGAACCCGGCGGACCCGGCATACCTGGCGTTCCACCACGACCTGTGCATGCAGCGTGCGCGGTACGAGCTTATCGGTCCCCCGCTCTTCCCGCTGGCAGTGCATATCGCTGGAGTGGATGAGGACCGGTTCAGGCTGTATAATACCGCAGGCGCCACGGTCGCCACCGTGATGTCGTATTGTGCCCATCATCGCCCCTACCTAGGCGTCCCCTGCGGCTTCTCGGCGGCCTGGCGGCTGGACAACGGGCTGCGCAGCGGTTACGCGCGCGTGACGGTCCCCCTGCAAGCCGGCCAATTGCGCACCCTGCGCGCCGTGCCGCTGCTGGTCGAGCCATACCAGGGCGAGGCTCTCGCCTTGGTCGAGCGCTACGACGAGCACGCCATTGTCCTGCAACTGGCCGGCGCCGGCAGCACGCTGCGGGCAGCCGGTGAGGGCCCACCGGGCTTGGCGCCAGGCGTTGAGACGCGCATTCGCCTCACCGTCAAGGACGGGGACTACCCCGTAAAGGGCGACAGCCGGCAGCTGGTGCAATTCCAGTGGCCGGATGGAAGGGTGGTATCCCGCATCTTCCAGGTCACGAGCGACGGGAAGTTCCGGTTCGACGTGCAGGCAAGAAAAGTGCGCATCATCATCATGCCTGCCCCTGAATAGTCATCAGGCCGGGCGCGATGGCCCGGCCCCGGTGACCTCGGTGAATGCCGCAACCGTGCACTACAACTGTCGGCTTATCCCTGCCAGGAAGTTGATGCCCGGCGAGGGATAGTTCGCCGCAGCCTCGTATTGCTTGTCCAACAGGTTGTTGATGCGCAGCCACAGGGTGGTTGTATCGTTCACCTTGCGCGAGGCGGCTACATCCACCACGAAGTAGCTGCCCACGATATCCGGCCCCGGCCACGTCTTGGCATCGAAGCGGCGCCCCACGTATGTCGCCAGGAGGTTGAAAGTACCGCGCCGGCCGTTGTAGAGTATCGCGTAGGAAGCCGCATATTTGGGCCGTCGCAGCAGCGGGTCGCCGTCGGTCCAGGTGCTGAGGCGCGAGAATCCCAGCCTGTCTTCCCATCGCTCGTCGATCCGGCGCCTGAACTTGAACTCCAGTCCCTGGGTAGTGGCATTGGCCACGTTGACAGGCTGCCAGATCCAGGGTGCCGCCTCCCGCCACTGGATCAGCTTGTCGAAGTCATTGTGGAAGTAGACAAGTTCGACGCTCTTGCCCGCTCCCACCTTGTCCCACAAGCCGACCTCGTAGCTTGTACTCTCCTCGGGTACCAGGTCGGGATTGCCCGAGCCGGGCCAATACAACTCGTTGAAGGTCGGCACCCGGTAGCCGGTCCCCCAGTTGCTCCACACGACCGTGTTTCCATCACCCAGCAGCCTGCTGACGCCTACACGGTAGGTCGCCTGGCCTCCGAAGAGGTCCTCGTCCTGGTATCGCACGCCGCCTATCCAGCGCCAGGCCCCGGCTCGGCGCTGGAGCTGGGCGAAGACGCCCTTTACGGTGGAGCGGGCGTTGTACCTGCCGGCCGCCGTGTCATTGTAGTGCCCTTCGAGGCGTCGCCATTCCAGGCCCGTGGTGGCCTCGAAGTTGTCTCCCAGCCAGTCATGCTGCCAGCTCAGCTCCGTGTAGCGTGGCTGCATGTGGCTGGTTTGGGGCACGGCCGTCCAGTCCAGGTAGTCAAAGTCAATGTCCTGGCTGTAGCGGCCAATTCGCAGGCGGTCGCGGCTGTACAACCCTTCGCGGCTCCAGCCCAGCGAGAAGATGGCGGCGCGTGTGCTCTGATGGTCGTAAGCGCTGGGAAAATTCGTCGGCCCTGGCACCCCGATGTCATAATCCAGGTAGCGGCCCGTAAAGGTCAGCATCCCGGGCCCGACTTGCGCGTCCCAGCGAGCCGCCACGGTGAACCCGTCGTACTTGTTGTTTTTGGCACGCAAGCCGTCGGTACTCAACCAACTGCCGGACAATGCCAGGCCGGTCTCTCCGCGGGCGCTGGCGACACTGAAACTGGCTCTTGATGTGCCGTAGTTGCCCGCTCCAAGGCTCACCTGGTCACGCGTCGCAGAGGCAGGGGCCGAGAAGATGGAAACCACACCTGCCACGGCGTCCGAGCCGTACAAGGTGCCGAAGGGGCCCTTGACGATCTCTATGCGTCCCACGCCGTCCAGCGTGAGGTTGGCCAGGTCCGCACCGCCGGCCATCGGATCATTGATCCTCACGCCATCCACCAGCACCAGGGTTTGATTGTTGTTGGCACCACGCGCCAGGATGCTTGTAACCCCGCCGGCCGAACCACTTTGAAAAACATGCAGCCCCGGCTCTCCCTTCATGACATCCAGCACCCCGC
>JALGVG010000197.1 GCA_029819875.1 Candidatus Zipacnadia bacterium
GGCGGTAAACCTTCATGCCGACCGCGATATCTACACGTACATGGGTGTGGTGAAAAGGAACCTTGGTTCGGCCAACTACTGCTCAGCCGGCCAGCTAAGCCCACTGCTCAACGATCCCTATTACAGGACCATCGGGATCGGCACGCGCATCTTTCTGGGAGGGGCCCAGGGTTATGTATTCTGGGAAGGAACGCAGCATAACCCCACTGTCGCCCGCTCGGAAAACGGTGTACCTAAAGGCGGGGCAGGGACGTTGGCTGTTGTGGGAGACATGAAGGCTATGGATCCGCGGTGGGTCGTTGGTGTGAGCATGATGGGCTACGGGGCATCGCTGGCCGTGGGTGTGGGCATCCCCATTCCCATTCTGGACGAGGAGATGGCCCGCTTCACCGCAGTCAAGGACGAGGATATCGTGGCTCCGATCGTGGACTACAGTCACGACTACCCTCAGGGCCAAGGCGAGCCGTTAGGGTATGTAACGTACAAGGAGCTCAAGAGCGGTACCATCACCATCCAAGGCAAGCAGGTGCCCACTGCTTCATTGTCCAGCTACCCGCGCGCTCAAGAGATAGCCGAGACCCTCAAGCAGTGGATCGAGGCTGGCAAGTTCGAGCTTACTGAACCGGTGCATCCGTTGCCGTCGGCTGATTCGGGGCAAACGTTCAAGAATCTGCGCGAGCGCCCGGTTGCACTGGAGGGACGGTGATAAGAAATGGTAGAGCGCCGAGTAGTATTGCGGTTCCCCAAAAACCTCATAGATCAGCCGATTGTGTCGCGGATGGTACGGCAGTTCGGCCTGGAATTCAACATCCTGCGCGCCAACATCACCCCCCAGCAAGAGGGGTTGATGGTGCTCGGGTTGGCCGGCAAGCGCAGCGACGTGGACCGCGCGCTGCGCTGGGCGCAGGAACAAGGCGTCGAGGTACAACCACTGCACAAGGACATTGTGCGCAACGAAGACGCCTGCACCCAGTGCGGAGCTTGCGTGGTCGTTTGCCCCACGGGCGCGTTGTTCAAGGAAGTCGACACTCAGCTAGTCGTGTTTGATGCCGACAAGTGTGTCGCGTGCGAGATATGCGTGCCCGTCTGCCCTCCGCGGGCCATGGAGGTGGCTTTCTAGACGGGCTGAGCGCCCCCGCCCCTGCGCGGGGGCGTTTTCTTTTGCCTCTCTACACGCCGGCTGCAGGCTCAAGACCGGGCGCCGTGCAGCCGCGGCCCCGGTTGCAGGGAGCAGGCCTAGGCGTGAAGAAAAGAATATGATACTGCTGACGAGCAAGCCGGGGTTCGTCCAGCAGTCACCATAAGTGCAAGGAGTCAACACCACCATGGCGGATAGAATCACCCTTGGCGTGCTGGTATCGGGCAGAGGTACCAACCTTCAGGCTATCATTGATGCATGCGAGCAGGGCACGATTGATGCCAAGGTGGCGGTGGTTATCAGCGATAAGGCTGATGCCTATGCGCTTGAGCGTGCGCGCAAGCACGGTATCGCCGCCGTCCACGTTCCGGTGGGAAAGTACGGCACACCTGCCTACGAGCGGGCCGATGCCGAGCAACTTCGCATACTCAAAGAGCACGGCGTACAATTGGTATGCATGGCCGGGTACATGCGCAAGCTCGGCCCGCGGGTGTTGGATGCATATCCGGGAGCGGTAATGAATATTCACCCGGCGCTGCTGCCCTCGTTCCCCGGCGCCCATGGACAGCCCGATGCGCTGGCCTACGGCGTCAAGATCTCGGGCTGCACGGTGCATTTTGCTGATGCAGAGTTCGACCAGGGGCCGATAATCATTCAGGCGGCGGTGCCGGTGGTAGAGGGCGATGATGCCGATACCCTTGCCGCCAGGATACTGCAGCAGGAGCACAAGATATACCTGCAGGCCATCCAGTGGTTTGCCGAGGGGCGGCTGCGCATCGAGGGGCGGCACGTACGGGTGCTGGATGCCGAACAGCCGCCTGCGGGACAAGCCATAATCAGCCCACCGCTACAGATCGAGGAGAGGTGGCCGTGAAGGTTGTCATAACCGGCGGTGCCGGCTTCATCGGGTGCAACTATGTCCGCCATGCACTGGCGGCTCATCCCGATTGGCAGATAACGGTGCTGGACAAGCTCACCTACGCCGGCAGCCGCGACAACCTCCCCGACAGTCCCCGCTTGACATTTGTGCAGGCCGATATCTGCGATCCGGCGGCCGTCAGCGAGGCTTTGGCCGGTGCGCGCATCGTGGTCCACCTGGCTGCCGAGTCGCACGTGGACCGCAGCATCATGGGTGCTTACAACACCGTGCAAACCAATGTCATGGGAACATGCGTACTGCTTGAAGCCGCGCGCCAACAGGCCGTGGAGCGCTTCCTGCACGTGTCTACCGACGAGGTTTACGGCCCCGTAGAAGAGGGCCGTGTTGCCGAGCAGGCACCATTGAACGCCTGCAATCCCTATTCAGCCTCCAAGGCGGGTGCTGAGCAACTGGCCTATGCCTACTTTGTGACCTATGGCCTGCCGGTGGTCATCACGCGCCCATGCAACAACTATGGGCCCTACCAGTACCCCGAAAAGCTGGTACCGTTGTTCGTCTATCGCGCACTGCGGGATGAGCCGCTGCCCGTATATGGCCACGGCATGCAGGTCCGCGATTGGCTGCACGTTGACGACCATTGCCGGGCCATGGATGTGGTGCTGGAACGCGGGCAGGTGGGAGAGGTGTACAACATTCCCGCCGGCAATGAGCGTCCCAACATTGACATCGTGCGGCTGATTCTCGATGAGCTAGGCAAGCCGGCCACTCTTATCAAGCACGTGCAGGATCGGCCCGGCCACGATATCCGCTACGCAATCAACGGCAAGAAAATAGCCGCCTTGGGCTGGCGGCCACAGGTGCCATGGGAAGAGGGGATGCGGCGGACCGTGCGCTGGTTCGCCGATCATTACGAGTGGCTCGAAGCCCGCATACAGCGTGACAAGGACTATTTCGACATGTGGTATGCCGACCGCGCCTAGACCGGGGGGTAGCGAAGCGCCGGGCGGGCGACGATACTATTGCAGCTTGCCGGCGGCCCGTCGTACGTCAATCAGCAACAAGCCAAGGGTCGCCGTGGAGCTTGCCAGGCAGATGAGTGCCAGGTCCTGGCCGCAGCGCGCAACAACCAGGAAGCCGTTTTCACAGCCCAGGTACAACTCGTGTATCTGCCCGCGGTCGAATTCCTGGGCACTGCGCGCAGCACGCTCCAACAAGTCCGCCCCCAGCGCAGCCAACATGTCCGCAGATATATTGGGGCCTGTATCGGCAGCGACCGAAAAACCGTCCGCAGTGGCCACTACCGCCGCGGCGATGTCCGGATTGTCACGGCGCAGCTTTTCGACGATTTCCTGGTCGGAGGTTTGTCCTTCCAGTGCCTGTTCTTGCATGTGTGGCAGTCACTCCTTCTGTGTCGCGAGCTTCTTTCACCGAATTATTAACACTATTCGTGGCCGACATGCCCCGCTCCTTCAGTCAAGCGGCAAAAACGAACTCTTGGATATCACCGCCAAGTGAGGTGCTTAGCAGTGCCCTACTTTCATGAGCGCAATTTCGGCTGCCGTATCAGCGATGAATACACTTTCCGCGGCCTGCGCATGTTGGTGATGGAAAACGAACTGCTGCGCGTCAGCGTGTTGCTGGACAAGGGCTGCGATATCTACGAATTGTTGTACAAGCCGTTGGACGTTGATTTCTTGTGGCGCAGCCCGCTTGGCGTCAGGCCCCCGATGACGGCAATAAACAGCCTGCCGCTGCCCGAGGGCAACTTCGCCGACTACTACGAGGGCGGGTGGCAGGAAGTTCTGCCCAACGGCGGCCGCGTCTGCACCTACAAGGGCGCCGTTTGGGGACTACATGGCGAAGTGTGGGGGATTCCCTGGCGTCATGCTATCGTCGAGGATAGCCCGGAGGTCGTCAGCGCCCGCATGTGGGTGCGCACGTACCGCACACCCTTCCTGCTGGAGCGCACGATGACGCTGCGGTCGGGTAGTGCGGTGCTGGAGATCGACGAGACATTGACCAATGAAGGCGAAGAGCCGATGGAACTGATGTGGGGGCATCATCCGGCCTTCGGGCCGCCGTTTCTCAGCGAGCATTGTGTTATCCAGTGCGGCGCCCGCCGCGTCGTCGTTGACCCCAACGTGGG
>JALGVG010000198.1 GCA_029819875.1 Candidatus Zipacnadia bacterium
CCATGGTCGGCTCAGGTTTTGCCGCTGACTTTCATACCCTTGCCTTCAAGCAGGTCGTCGGCGCCCGGGCAAGGGTGGTGGCGGTGACGTCACGCCGCCGGCAGCGTGCGGAAGCGTTCGCGGCCAGGCATGACATCCCCGCAGTGTACGACAACCTCCAAGAGCTGCTGGAGGCAGAGGACGTTGACATCGTGGACCTGTGCGTTCCCACCAACCTGCACCTGCCGTTGGCCAGGCTTGCGGCCGAGGCAGGCAAGCACGTCATCGTGGAAAAGCCCCTGACCGGCTATTGCGGTGAGCCGGGCCAAGACGAGGATGAACTCATCGGAGAGACGGTTCCCCGCCGTCATATGCTGCAGCGCGTAATGGAGGACTGCCGCCGCATGGAGCAGGTGCTGGCGGACAGCGGGGTGACGCTGATGTACGCCGAAAACTGGGTGTACGCCCCTGTAGTGCAAAAGGCGCGGCGCTTGATCGAGTCCAGCGGCGGCACGGTCTTGCGCATCGTCGCGGAGGAAAGCCACAGCGGCTCGCACGCCTCCTATGCCACGCACTGGCGGCTGGCAGGCGGTGGAGCACTGCTGCGGACGGGCTCGCATCCCATCGGCGGCGCCCTGTATATCAAGCAGGCAGAGGGCATGGCGCGCCACGGCAAGCCCATCCGCCCCCGTCACGTGATGGCCGAAACGGCGTTCCTGACGCGGATTGAGAGCTTTGTCGCCGAGCAGCCCAAGTACCTGAAAACGGGCCTGGTGGATTGCGAAGACTGGGGCGCAGCCTTGATAACATTCGAGGACGGCTCGGTGGCCGAAGTATGCTCCAGCGACGTGGTGCTGGGCGGCATCTACAATGAAATGCAAATCTTCATGTCCACCGGACGCATCCGCTGCCACATCAACCCCACCGACGCCTGCCTAGTGTACGGCCCCTCGGAAACCGCGCTGGGTGACGAGTACCTGGCGGAAAAGATCTCCACCCGCGCCGGCTGGAACTTCGCCGCACCCGATGAGCACTGGGCAAGCGGCTATCCCCAGGAGATACAGGACTTCATCTCCTGCATTATCGAGGGCCGCCAGCCGCTGTCCGGTTGGCTGCTGGCCCGGGACGTGACGGCGGTCATCTATGCCGCCTACGTATCCGCCGAAGAGGGCCGCCGCGTCGAGGTCCCGCTGTAACGGACCGCATCAGTGACGCCGCTACCTGGCCCCCCTGCCGTGCCAAGCTGCATCGCTGGCAGAGGAATGACTGCTTCGGTCCCCGGGCGGCCGGCGGCCGGGGCGCGCGCGGCGGCTGTATCAATGCCGGCCGGCACAAAGGAAATCAGCACAAGGGCCTTCAATATATATCATGTTTGCGTGAAGGCAACGGAACGAACAAACCCAATTGCAGGAGGATTGCCATGCCGAAAGTAACGATTATCGGGGCCGGCTCGGTCGGCTTTACCCAGACGCTGGTGTCGGACATCCTCAGTTTCGAGGCCCTCAAGGACACGCACTTTGCCCTCATGGACATCGATCCTGAGCGGCTGGACGTCAGCTACCAGTGGGCCAACAAGCTCAAGGAGCAGGAAAGCCTGCCCTGCACCGTCAGCAAGACCCTGGACCGCAAGGAGGCATTGGACGGCGCCGACTACGTAATTTGCACTATCCTCGCGCACGGGATCGAGCCGTTCGAAAACGAGATTAACATCCCCGCCAAGTACGGCGTCACCCAGAACGTCGGCGACACCTTGTGCGTCGGCGGTGTGTTCCGCGCCCTGCGCACTATCCCCGTGATGGTGGACATCTGCCGGGACATGGAGCAGCTCTGCCCTGATGCCTGGATGCTCAATTACACCAACCCCATGTCCATGGTGACCTGGGCGTGCAATGTGGCAACCAAGGTCAAGTTCCTGGGACTGTGTCACGGCGTACAGGGCACAGCCGGGGAGATGGCAAAGTTCATCGGCCTGACGCGCGACCAGGTGCGTTACTGGGTGGCCGGCATCAACCACATGGCCTGGTTCCTGCGCTTCGAGAGCCTCGACGGCGAGGACCTCTACCCGCGCATCTGGGAAACCCTGGAAAAGAACGGGCCCCCTGAAGGCGACAAGATCCGCTGGGATTTCGCCAAGCACATCGGTTACTTCATGACCGAGACCAGCGGCCACTTCTCGGAGTACATCCCCTATTACCGCAAGCGGGACGACATCATGCAGGAACTCAGCGGCCCGGGCTTCGGCGGCGAGCACGGCTACATTCTGCGCGAGTATCAGACCCACTGGAAGCCTCACGCCGAGCGGGCGTTCAAGCAGATACGCGGCGAGGAGCGCATCCCGTTCGGTCACCGTAGCGTCGAGTACGCCTCCAACATCATCAATTCCCTGGAGACCGGCCAGCCCTTCAGGCTCAATGCCAACGTCATGAACGACGGCCTCATCACCAACCTGCCGGCCGGCAGTTGCGTCGAGGTGCCGACATTCGTTGACGGCCTGGGGGCACATCCCTGCTTCGTGGGAGAGCTGCCGCCGCAGTGTGCGGCACTGAACATCAGCAATATCAACGTGCACACCCTCGCCGTGCAAGCGGCCCTCGAAGGCGACCGCGAGAAGGCCTTCCAGGCCGTGCTCGTGGATCCGTTGACCGCTGCCGTATGCTCGCCACGGGAGATTCGGGCCATGTTTGACGAACTGTTCGAAGCCAACCGCAAGTGGATGCCGCAGTTCTCTTGAGCACCACTTGCAGCAAACCACGCGGGGGCAGCCGCACAAGCAACCGGGTGTTTCCGATAACGACTACATTATGATGGCATCTGCACGACGACAAGGCCGGCGCTGCCGGCCTTGTTGCTTTTTACTTGTACGCGCGGGGATGCATGTCGGTCGCGAGGATGATGTGCAGGCAGTGGAGTGCGACGAAGATGTTCAGGGTGTAGGTAACGGCTTGTGTCGCGGGGGGTTGAGGTTCCATTGATCTGTGCCATACTTTTCGCGGCACAACTGCTGGGCGCGGCGGCGTTCACTGTCAGTGGGTGCGGACGCGGCCAACGTAATTCCAAAGGCGGCCTCAAAGCCGGCGGCCAGGGCCTGTGCGACTTCGTCGTACGACGGCTCGCGGTCCAGCAGTTCGGCCAGGCCGCAGGCCATCCGTTGCAGGTACTCGGCTCCCCCGCTCAACGATGGCATTATGGCCGCCTGCGCCTCGGCGTCTATGTGGATGGGGACGGACCCATGTTGCAGTATCGCCCCGTTGCGGCGCGTTTGGGCACTGCCAACTATCTTGCGGCCCGCTGCCACGAGGTCGCCGGCCATCGCGATGGCAAAGCAGTTGGCAACCCCCTGGCGGCGCACGCCGCCGACTGGTTGGTGCTGACGGCGCGATGCAAGTTCAGAAGTTATGCCCAGCAGCTTCAGCCCTTCTTGGAGGCCCTGGCACAATTCGCGGTAGGAGCCGATCACGCTTGTGCCGTTGTCCAGCTCCTGCTGGCGGATACAGATGCTGTAGGTTACTTCGTAGTGGTGCAAAATGGCGCGGCCGCCGGTGGGCCGGCGCACCAGCCCGAAGCCCCGGCGCCGCAGCTCCTCTCGGTCAATGCCTTCCAGGGTTTGAAAATACCCCAACGAAAGAGCGGGCGGTCGCCAGCCGTAAAAGCGCAGTGTGGCCGGAGCGTCTCCGCCGGCCACACTTTCCATCAGTGCTTCATCAAGCGCCATGTTCCAGGCGCCGTCGCCGTACCCGCTGTCTATGAGCCGCCATTGCTCCATATCATTTCACGCCGGCGGCGACAGTCGCTGCCGGCCCGCGACTGTCGCCACATTACTCAAGTGATGAAGTGCTTTGCCCTAAAATTCGTCGTCCTCAAACTCGTCGGCAAACAGGTCGTCCTCGAGGTCATCGAGGTCCTCGTCTACTTCCTCGAGCGCGTCTATGTAACTTTCGTACTCGTCGTAGGTCATCAATGTCGAAAGGTCAAATCCCTCTTCGGGATTAACAATCAGCAGCCAGCCGTCGCCGTAGG
>JALGVG010000030.1:0-17959 GCA_029819875.1 Candidatus Zipacnadia bacterium
GGCCGGGTTACTGGGCGTCGCCACAGGTGCGGTCGTCGTCACTCCCGCCACCTGCCCATCAACGCCGCGGAACAACTCCAGGGCCTGCACAAACACGAACAACATCAAGCCAACCCCCAAGATGAACACCACCATGCCTGCCAGCAATTGGGAACGTCTAACCATGGCATCGGCTCCTACCGTCTGCACATTCTCTGCGTCCGACAATTCAGTTGCACCTCCGCCACCGGGCAATAGGCTACTTTCCTGATTTCGCCACAGTTGGCCCGATTCCTGCCGGTAAGATAAGCACGTCGCGCGGGCGCCGTTTGAACATTGGAAGTCAAAATAGCATCCATAATATAAGTGAAAATACTGTTCAGCATTCGGCTATTTGGGCAGGTAATCACACGTCGTGCGCGAACAAGAATACTGCAATGCCGGCCTGCAATCCAGGGACCAGGCAGGCGTGCACCTGACATGGTGGAGGGGTTGAAGGGGCAACGGGGACGGCAGTTTACCAGCGCGCTTTGCCATCAACATCTCACAGGAAAACGGGAGCTGACATGTCGGAGTTACGCAGAGACCCGATACTGGACACGTGGGTTATCATCGCCGCCGAGCGTGGCAGTCGTCCGTCAGACTTCGAGCCGGTATCCGCCACGGTATCTACCCCCAGCGGGTGCCCGTTCTGTGCCGGCAACGAAGAGAAGACGCCGCCGGAGATCTTCGCCATCAGGAAGGACGGCGTACCAAACGGCCCGGGCTGGGAAGTGCGGGTGGTGCCCAACAAGTATCCCGCCCTTACCATCGAAGGCGACGTGGAGCGAGCCGGGTTGGGACTGCTGGACAGGATGAACGGGGTGGGGGCCCACGAGGTGTTCATAGAAAGTCCCGACCATCACATGGACATGGCCGTCGCCTCTGTAGAGCACATCGCCAAGATATTCGAGGCCTTCGACCAGCGCATCCGCGACCTGCGGCGCGATACCCGGTTCCGCCATATCATAATCTTCCGCAACTACGGTCCAGCAGCCGGCGCTTCCCTAAGTCACCCTCATTCGCAATTGATAGCCCTGCCGATAATTCCCAGCATCGTGGCAACGCAGCTGGATGTTGCACGCAAGTATTATGCCGCCAAGGAGCGGTGCATATTCTGCGATCTGATCGCCCAGGAGCTGGCGCTGCCGGAAAGAATAGTCTTTCAAAACGAACACTTTCTCATCCTCGCGCCGTACGCCTCGCGCTTCCCCTACGAAGTGGAAATCTACCCGCTGCAGCATTGCCACGATTTCATTCAAATGTCGTGTGAACAACGGCTGGCGTTGGGGGAGACGCTCCGCTTCATCTTGGGACGATACCGCACCGTACTCAATGACCCGCCCTACAACATGGTACTGCATACCTCGCCTAACCCCATACCCCGGCCCGGGCACCCTGAGTACTGGGGCACGCTGGCATACGACTACCACTGGCATATGAAGTTGATGCCGCGATTGACCAAGACGGCGGGCTTTGAATGGGGAACCGGATTCTGGATCAACCCTGTCTCGCCCGAGGACGCCGCCAGGGAACTACGTTGTGAATGAAGTGTTGCACAACACTATGAATGAACAACCTGAACACCAACTGGATAATGCATCCAATAGCGCCGCGGAGCATTCACTGCTCCAGGGTGAGGGGGCCAGGTGTTACCGCTGTACCCCCGAGGAATTCCTGGAGAATGTAATCGCGGGACTTCCTACAAAGCTGTTGGTGCTGGATCAGGACCTGCGGGTTGTCCACTGCAACCCTGCCTACTATGTTCCCAGGGGTCTTACCCGCGAAGAGGTTGAGGGCAAGTTGGTTGATGAAGTGTTCCCTCAGTCGCTGCTGGAAGAGGGCGGGCTGCGGGAGGCCCTGCAAACGACCCTACGCACCGGCGAGCGCGTGCGTTGGTCGGGCTATCGGCATCCTTCACGTGATCACGGCGAGCGCATCGTCAACATCCGCATAGACCCTTGCAAGGGATACAACGGCGAACCCAATGTGCTGCTGACGATAGAGGATGTCACCGAGCGCCACCGCCAGTTGTACGAGCGCACTATCCTCCAGCAGATAACGCGGGCCATGCTCGGGCAACTCGAGCTGCCGCGCCTGCTTCATGCCATTCTGACGGGAGTTACCGCCGGTGGGGCAGTGGGGCTGGGCTTCAACCGCGCCATAATGATGCTGGCCGACGAGGAAGAAGGAGTACTGCGGGCCGAGATGGCGGTGGGGCCTGAATGCGCCGAGGAGGCCTCCCAGATCTGGTCGCAGTTAGGCGATCAACATCATACCCTTGACGAATTCTTGTCGGCGTACGACAAGCTTCCGCCGCCCGAGGAGCGCCCCTTGCGCAAGCTTGTCGAACGCCTGGTGGTGCCGCTTTCCCAGACCGATGTGCTGCCCATGAGCGCGATCGCGCGCGGCGAGACCATTCATGTCGAGGACGCAGCCAATGATCCCCAGGTGCCCGCGCACTTGTACGAACTGCTGGGGGCTGAGGAGTTCGTGGTGGCGCCGATGGTGGCCAAGGACAAGATAATCGGAGTGGTGATAGCCGACAACTTCGTCACGCGGCGGCCCATTACCGCCTCTGACATTCAAATGTTGACCGCCCTGGCCAACCAGGCGGCTTTGAGCATCGACAGTGCGCGCATGTACCAGAAGGCGACCCGCCAGGCCGAGGAACTCGCACAGGCATACGAAGAGCTGCAAAAGGCCCACCGCGAGCGGATTCGCAGCGAAAAGCTGGCGGCGGTGGGTCAGGTCACCACCATCGTGGCACACGAAATCCGCAACCCGCTGGCGACCATTGGCGGCTTTGCCCGCGCCATTGCCCGCGACGCGGAGCCGAATTCGCGGATCAAACGCAATGCCCAGATAATTGTCGAAGAAGTCAAGCGGCTTGAAAGCATTCTGTCCGACCTGCTTGACTTCACAAAGCCGCAGCCCTCCCAGCTTGTTCCCACCGATCCGCGGGTGCTGATAGTTGACGTCATCAACCTGCTCAGCAGCGAGATTGAAGCCGCAGGGATCGAGACCCGCCTGGAATTTGATAGTGAGCCGTTGATAGTTCCCTTGGACGAGAGGCTGTTTCCCCGGGTACTCATCAACATAGTCAAAAACGCCATAGAGGCGATGCCCAATGGGGGGACGTTGACAATCGGGCTGCACAGGACGCCACAGGGCATCCAAATATCGATAGCGGACACCGGCCCCGGCATACCCGAGGACGAACTGGATGACATATTTGACGCCTTCCACACCACGAAGGCGACCGGAACGGGCCTGGGGTTGGCGCTAAGCAAGGAGATTGTCTCCGAGCACGGCGCCGAGCTGTCGGTGTCCTCCACCGTGGGGAGCGGAACTACATTCTATATTACATTCCCTCAACCGGCTGACGAGGCAGACAACCCCGCAGATGCCGGCGAGGCGACGCACAGTTGAAGGGAGAGCGCCAAGATGGCAACAGTCCTAGTCGTGGATGACGACCGCCACCTGCAAATGCTTTACGAACAGGAGTTACAGCGCGCCGGCTACGACGTGCTGTTGGCCTCTAACGGTGCGGCAGCCTTGGAGACTGTCGCCAACCAGAACGTGGATGTAGTGGTGCTGGACATCGCCATGCCGGGAATGGACGGCGTTGAAGTGCTGACCAAGCTTCTGGACATGAACCGGCAGTTGCCGGTCATATTGAACACCGCCTACGCCAGTTTCCAGGACGATTTCATGACGTGGGCGGCAGAGGCATACGTGGTCAAGTCCTCGGATTTGACGGAACTGCTGAAAGCAATAGAAAAAGCTCTCCGCAAGCGGGGCACACCCGCTCCCAATCCCCGTAACGACCAGGACAAGGAGTAACCGCCCCGGTGGAACGCGACCACTCGCTGTTCAGCTTGATGCGCCATTCGGTGGCCATGATTATGGCCGGCGGCCAAGGCATGAGGCTGTACCCCCTCACCCAGCGGCGGGCCAAGCCGGCCGTGCGCTTCGGCGGCAGTTACAGGATGATTGACTTCACCCTGTCAAACTGCGTCAATTCCAACTTGCGTCGCATCCACGTTTTGACCCAGTTTGCCGCCTCCTCCCTCAGCCGCCACGTCAGGCGCGGCTGGATTCCGATGTTCTGTGAGGACCTCGGAGAATATGTAACCCTGGTGCCACCGCAGCGGATTGCCGCCGACCGCTTCTACGCAGGAACCGCCGACGCTATCTACCAGAACATTTTCATCCTCCAGGAGGAACGGCCCGAGCGGGTGTTTCTGCTGTCGGGCGATCACGCTTACAAGATGGACTACGGCCGCATGCTGCAGTTCCACGAAGATAAAGGCGCCCAAGTAACCGTCGCCTGTCTGCCCGTGCCCCGTGACCAGGCCACCGAGCTGGGGGTCATAGGCGTGGATGATGACTGGCGCATAATCCACTTCGAGGAAAAACCCGCCCACCCCCGCAGCTTGCCCAACGACCCTGACCATTGCCTGGTCAACATGGGGGTTTACGTGTGGAACACCGAGATGCTGGTCCAGTGCGTTTCCGCCGACGCCACCAGGGATACGACGCATGACTTCGGCCACGACATCCTCCCGGCCTTGGTCGAGCAGCAGGCAGCCATCTATGCCTATGAATTCATTGACCCCGAAACGGGAGAACCCGCGTACTGGCGGGACATCGGCACTATTGACAGCTACTGGCAAGCCAACATGGACCTGACCGAGGTGCAGCCCCAGGTGGACCTGCATGACCCCGAGTGGCCGATCTACAGCTACCGGGGCCCCTACCCGCCGGCCAAAATCGGCCGCGTGCACAACGGCTCCGTCACCCAGTCGTTGCTGTCGGGCGGCTGCGTCATCTCCGGAGCCGATGTTTTCCGATCGGTATTGTCGCCGCGTGTATACATAGACGAGGGAGCACAGGTAACCGAGTCTATTCTCATGGACGGGGTCCGGGTGGGTCGTAATGCACAGCTACGCCGCGTAATCGTTGACGAAGGTGTGAAAATCCCAGACGGCGCCCGCATCGGGCTGGACCTGGATCACGACCGGCGGCGCTTCGTCGTAACGGAAGAGGGCATTGTGGTACTACCTCAAAGGGCCGTTGTGATGTGACCGCAGCCACAAGCTTCAATGACATGGGGGAATCAGCCGAATGAGTGCCACATATCTGTTGCCAGTCGGATTGCTGATAGCATTTGCGGCCACGGCCGTGGCGGCGCCGCAACTGTCGCTGGGCATTGCGCCCGTAACCCAGAAAGTCCTGCCCCGTGCCTCCGTCACGCCGCTGACCGGCGAGGGGTTGCAGCTATGGGGGGCGGGTGCAGAGCAAGTTGGCACGCAATTGGTCTTGACCGCCACAGACACGGCGCTTAAGGCGGTCTCGGTAACGTTGGACTCAGACCTCGCAGGGGCGCAGGCGGCAATCGGCCGCGATCACGTGGCGCTGTTGAAAGTGTGCTATGTACCCGTGCCCGGCAAGGGCGAATACCCCGATCCCCTGCCGCCGTTGGCCGGAGAGTTTGATATCCCGGCGGGTGGCAACCAGCCTATCTGGATCAAGGTTTCCATTCCGCCTCACCAACCCGCCGGTGTGTACAATGCCGCCCTGATAATCAAGGCTCAGGGCACGCCACCGGTGCGAGTACCCATCAGCCTGCACGTGTGGCCGTTCACCTTGCCCGCCGCTCCTCACCTGCGCACCGCCTTCGGACTGTGGAATAACTACATACTCAGCGCCCACGGGGTAAAGGACGGCACGCCCCAGGCGCAGGCGCTGAAGGAAGCCTACTACGAGATGCTGTTGACCCATCGGCTGTCGGCGTATTCGCCTCCGGCGCCGCTGCGCAGCTCCCAGGGTCTGGCTTACCGGCGCGACCCCCGTCTCACCTCATTTACCGCCTCGCCCGAGGATGTCGAATTTCTGGCCGCCCACGGGTTGCTTTACAAGGCCCTCTTCTACCCAGTGGACGAACCAAGCAGCAAGAACAGCTATGACAAGCTGATTGAGCGCGGCAGACGGATAAAGGCTATCAACTCGGCTGCTCACATCGTCACCCCCTTCTACAAGCGGCCCGACTTTGCGCCGGATGCCACGCCTGTGGACTTGTTGGCCGGCATCACCGACGTATGGTGCCCCAACACCAGCATGTATCACTCCGACGCACAGTTGCGCCGGCAACTGAAGCAGCGCCAGCAGCAGGGCGAGCAGGTATGGGCCTACGTCTGTTGCGGGCCCGGTGGGGACTACTGCAACTTCTTCGTTGACCAGGAGGGGATCCGCCACCGCCTGCTGTTTTGGCAACTGCGCCAGCAACAACTGGACGGCTTGTTGTATTGGGGCACCACCTACTGGGGAAAGGTCACCAACCCTTGGCACGATGTCACCACGTGGTTCGACGACGCCTCGTTCGGCGACGGCTCGTTGATGTACCCGGGCGCCGAGGTGGGCATTGACGGGCCCGTCACTTCGCAGCGCCTGGAGTGCATATTAGCGGGAATGCAGGACATCGAGTATTTCACACTACTTGCGCGCGTCGCCGGCGAGCAGGCGGTACAAGACTTCATCGGGCAACTCGTCACCGACTTCACACATTATTCCACTGATGACAACAAGCTGGAAGAGGTGCGCCGACAAATAGGGGACCTGCTGGCTGCGCATTCCCGCTAGCCGGCCCGTCTGTCGCCCGTGCCGACAGGCACATGCCCCCAAACGGCACCCTCTGCCTGGGCCGTGGGTGGACCAAGGGGGCTCGGATCAGCCGCGCCGGCCGAGTGTCCCCGACTACCTATCGACAAGAGGAGTTGATGAGGATGAAGGTATTACTGGTATCTGCGGAAGTGGCGCCCTTCGCCAAGGTGGGCGGCCTGGCCGATGTCGCCGGCTCGCTTCCCAAGGCCCTCGCCGAGCGCGGGATAGATATACGCGTATTGATGCCCAAGTATCGCTCGGTGTTGGAAAGTGGACTGCCGCTGTGGCGTGCCGTGCCTTCCTGCCCTGTTCCGATGGCAGGCTGGGAATCCGGCTGCGCGCTGGATGAATCACGCCTGCCCGGCTCCGAGGTGCCCGTCTACTTCGTGGAGCATCACGACTATTTCGAGCGCGACGGCATCTACGGCCCACCTGGGGGTGCGTACCCCGACAATCTCGTGCGGCTGACATTCCTGTGCCGGGCGGCCCTCGCCGTGCTCGACAAACTCAATTGGCAGCCGGATGTCATTCACCTCAACGACTGGCACACCAGTCTTCTGGCCGCCTACACGCACGGCCGGCAGCCGGCCACGTTGTTTACGATGCACAACGTGGGGGGAGGCTACCAGGGGACCTTCGGGCCGCAAGAGGTGAATGTGACCGGCCTTGACCCGTCCCTGCCGGTGGTCTCCAAGTTCGTAAGTTCCCAGGGGATCAACCTGGCGCGGGTCGGCCTTGCCTGCGCCGATGTCATCAACACCGTCAGCCCTACCTACGCCAAGGAGATAGCTTCCGAGGAATTCGCTCCCGGGCTTAGCGACCTGATCATTGAAAGGAGACGCGACGTTTACGGCATCCTCAACGGCATAGATTACGAGGTCTGGAATCCGGCTACGGACAGCGCCCTTGCCGCCAACTTCAGCGCCGACAACCTGGAGGGCAAGGCGGTTTGCAAGGCGGCGTTGCAACGAGAATGCGGTTTGGCGGTGGACCCCGATGTGCCGCTTGTGGGCATGGTTACCCGCCTGGCCGCCCAAAAAGGCATTGACCTGCTGGAGGAAGCCATCCCTCAACTGCAGGGCCTTCAACTGGTCATCCTCGGCACCGGTGACCCGCGGTACGAGGAGATGTTGCGACGGGTGGATGCCGAACGCGACGACATCCACGCCGCCTTGGAGTTTGATCCGCAATTGGCTCGCCGCATCTACGCAGGCGCCGACATCTTCCTGATGCCCTCACGCTATGAGCCCTGCGGCCTCGGGCAGATGATAGCCATGAGGTACGGGACCGTTCCGGTTGTGCGTGCCACCGGCGGACTGGCCGACACGGTCACGGAAAAGGGCCCCGCCGGCAACGGCTTCGTCTTCACCCAGTACACGGCCGCGGAATTGGTGGCCGCCGTCCGCCGGGCGCAAAGTGCCTATGCCGACAAGGCAGGATGGCAGCAGATAGTCAGGCGCGCGATGACCTGCGATTTCAGTTGGGGAGCCTCCGCCCGGCGCTACGAGGAGCTATACCAAATAGCGTTCAGCAGATACCACCCGGTGGGATGGGGCAGGCCTTCGAGATAAACATCATGAAAACTTGACCCAACCCTGATGCGACCAATAGAGGTAGGCGCTGCAGCCAGAGGAAACGGTGATGTGAGAGCGTAAAGACCTGCCCGTTGCCCAGGAAGACATGCCCCGAACCTGGGGGGGAGCGGGGCTTGTTGGCCGCCTGGACGCATCAGTGCCCAGCACTGTCGCCAGGCGGCATTATTGTGTGCAGGTCATACCTCTGTCCACGAAGAATTATTCAACACCAGACAGACCAAGAAGGGAGCATCCACAATGCCTGACAAGCTGGCCATTTTGCACCGCATACTCGACACCGGCATCACCGCTGTCATCAGGGCCAAGAGCAGCCAGCACCTCATCAGTGTCGCCGATGCCATCAAGGCCGGGGGTGTAGAATGCATCGAGGTGACGATGACTACTCCCGATGCCTTGGCCATCATAGAGGAGGTTTCCAAGAAATACGGCGACGAGGTTCTCATCGGGGTCGGCTCCGTACTGGACGCCGAGACCGCCCGCGCCGCGATCCTGGCCGGCGCCCAGTTCGTGGTAGGGCCTACGCTCAATCTTGAGGTCATCAAGATGGCGCACCGCTACGACAAGGTGGTTATGCCCGGCACCTTCACGCCCACCGAGATAATCACCGCCTGGGAAAACGGCGCCGACCTGGTCAAGGTCTTCCCGGCCGGCCGGGTGGGGCCTGCGTTCTTTAAGGACGTGCTGGGCCCCCTGCCGCAGGTCAAGCTCGTGCCCACCGGCGGCGTCAACCTCGACACCGCCGGCGAATTCATCAGGAACGGTGCCGCCGCCCTGTGCGTGGGTACTGCCATGATGCCCAAGGACGCCATCGCAGCAGGTGACTTCGCCACGGTCACCGACCTGGCCGCCAAGTTCGTCGCCGCCGTCAAAAAAGCCCGAGCGGAGAAAAAATAGGTGGAACAGCGCGTTGCGGGGGAACCCCTTTCTGAAGAAAGCGGCTTCCCCCGCACCCCCTCCGTAAAGACTTCTCAACAAGCCGCCTCACTCACTGGAGGCCCATGCCGGCATGGAAAGATTCTCGCCGTTCGCTGCTTCGCCCCTCGCCCTTAAAGCTGCGCCTTGATTTTGAAAAAGTAGACCTTCTTGCCCTCGCTGGTGAAGGAGCCTATTATGTATCCGTCAGCCGTCACCTGCCGACAGCCGCCGATCTGCGACGGATACAGCCTCTGCTCGCCCCTAGCGTAGTCATGCCACGTTTTTCCATTGTCATTGCTGGCCAGGCAAGCGAGGTAGCCTTGGTCCTGCATCACGCAGTAAAGGGGAGCATTGGAGTGCCTTGAGTCGGACGCAAAGAACCCCGATAGCCCGCCCAGTTGAATCTCGCTACCTCTGAATTCCGGTTGCCTATCCCAGTCCAGCCGGCCGCTTTGCACGTCATAACGGACGTAGTGCTGCCGCGGAGGCCGTGTCTGGGCCTGGTACAGGAAATGCACTTTACCGGCCTTAACCAGGAAGCTCGACAGCCAAGTGTGGGCATCAAACTCGTCATCGAGTGTAATGCGCAAGGCCGGGCCGGTGTCATCGGCGATCACAGGTGGTGTCAAGGGGCTGCCATCGAGGTTGCGCCATGTCTTTCCCCCATCCGGTGATAGCATGTGGTGGATGTCCCAGTACATGTACTCGGTGCGTTTCTGGGTCGTCCATGCCGCATGCAGTGTCCCATCTTCCCCGAGGCTGAGAAGCGGGTACATCAGGTAGGCATGTGCCCCTGGCGCCAGCAATTGGCAGGAGTAGCGGACATCTCCATCCAGGCCGATAACGTAAAATCTGCCGTTGTGGGCGAAAAAGTAAAGCTGGTGCCGGTTGCGGTCGTAGACCATACAATACTTGCCCGCTGCGCCACCGGGTACCACGCTGACGGCAGGATCGGTGAACTCCTTGTCTGCCAGGAATCGATACAAGTAGGCGTTCCCCGTCAGCCAGTCAACCCGCATCAGGTAGACGTTGGCGGCCTCGTCGGTTTCCAGCACCGGCGGGTTGGTTGCGTGAGTATCCTCGTAAATACAGGAAAAGGTGCTTCCAGTGTCTGTGCTTCGCAACAGCCGCCATGTCTGGGCGGTATACTTGTCGTTGCGCGAGCGTATGTAGCTCATGAAGATGCCATGGCGGTTCGCCACGACTTTCTGATTATAGCTCTGAAACGTCGCGTACCCGGTGGCATCCTCGTCAACGCATACTACTTGCACCTCGGCCAACCCGGCGGGCTTGGCCTCGTTGCCGCTGCTCGACCGGCAGACGACAAGGCATAGCAGCGCCACGGCGCCAATGACCTTAAGCATGGTGTTCACGCAGTCCTTTCCGCTGGCGACTGCAATCAGAGTTCATCTCGGCACGCTTCGTCCAACTAACCCATCTGCAGGGGCCGGGCAGCAATTCATTGCCGTCATCAAACCAGGGACAGCCTGCACCGCCGGGCTCCGCGGCGACACGGAACGCAGGGGACTAGGCGACTGCTTCGGGCGCCGTCCCTTGAACTTGCTTCAAACCTTACCTGCTGGCAAACACCCGCCGCACGACTTCCTCGGCGGAAGCAATTTCGGGGTTTTCGGCCAACACGGCGCTGATGCTGCGCAAGGCGTCGGACGTTGCGAAGCCGAGCTGGGTGAGTATCTCCAGGGCGTCGGCTTCCACGTCGCCGAGCGGGTGTGCCGGCACGGCCTTGCTCTCCAGTTCCTTGAGGTCTACGAAGCGGCCCAGTTTCCCCTGCAGGGTAGCGATGATGTCGCGCGCCTTTTGCTTGCCCACTCCCGGCAGTGATTGCAGGGTCTTGGTATCCTGCGTCTCAATGGCGGTGGCAAGCGTGGCAACCGGCAACACCATCATGCGCAGCGCCAGCAGGGGGCCGACGCGCGGTACCTCCAACAGCCGTTCGAAGAAAGCGGCCTGCACCTGGCTCTCAAATCCCAGCAAGTATGGCACCAACTTGCTTTGATCATTGGAAAGATAATGGTACGTGTGCAACTCGACCTGTGTACCCACACCTCGCTCAGCGAGGCGGTCCCGCACCGGCTCTGCCACAAAAACTTCGTAACAGAGGTTTCCGGCTTCAATGAGCACTGATTGCTCCTGCACGGCGACAAGCTCTCCGCGAATGCGCCTTATCATCCCTTACGTCCTCCGTGTCTGCAGGGCCTCTTGGATGGCGGCGGGCAGCTTGCGGTGCGTACCTAGTTCGCCCCGCAGTGCCGAGGTATGACAAAGGGCCAGGGCCAGGGCATCGGTCACGTCGGCCGGGGTGGGGGCGGTGCGAAGATGCAGGCGCTGGCAAACCATGGCCGCTACCTGGCTCTTGGTGGCCCGCCCATAACCGACCATTGCTTTCTTAACCAGCGAGGCAGGGTAAGCACACACGGGAATACCCTGTTGAGCGGCTGCCAGGTAGATGACGCCGCGGGCATGCCCCATGAGGATGGCTGTGCGTGGATGGCGGTACTTGCTGTAAAGGTCCTCTACCACGATGATATCAGGTTGCAACTCGGCCAACATCTGGACGAGGCCTGCGTAAATCTGTTGGAGCCGTACTGCCAACTCGCACTTGGAATCGGAGCGTATCACGCCGCCCTCCACCAGCCGGCAGCCGTCAGCCTGTTGGTCAATGAGACCGTAACCGGTCACTTGCAGCCCAGGGTCAATGCCGAGAATTCGCACGCAATCACCCACCCGGATTATAGCACATTGTGGCCATTACCACTATAATATGATAATAAGGACAATTCGAAGCTGCGGGTACTCAGCGGCTGATGCCAGCTTGGTAGAGACAATGATGGTGGATTCACAATGGCAGATCGCGTGATGGTGGCAATGAGTGGAGGAGTAGATTCATCCGTCGCCGCGGCCTTGCTGGTCGCCGAGGGGTACGAGGTGGTGGGTGCCACCATGAAGCTGGTAGAATCAGACAGGGGGAAGGCCCGCAGTTGCTGCGCGCCGGATGCGGCCCTGCGCGCTCGAAGAGTTTGCGACCTGCTCGACATCAGTCACCTGGTCATTGACTTGTGTGCGGAGTTTGAAAAGTACGTGATAAGGCCATTTTGCCAGGAGTATGCGCGCGGCCGCACGCCCAACCCCTGCGTGGCCTGCAATCGCTGGATAAAGTGGGACGTGTTGCTGCACAAGGCCCAGGCAATGGGCTGCCGGTTCCTGGCGACAGGCCACTACGCAATAATCGAGCGCCTCGGCGGCCGTTTCCGCCTGCGCAGGGGGATAGACAGGAGTAAAGACCAGTCGTACGCACTTTATTGGTTCAGTCAACAGCAACTCGCCTGCACGCTGCTGCCGCTGGGACGCACAACCAAGGCCAAGGTGCGCAAGATAGCTGCCGAACTCGGCCTTCCCACTGCTCATACTCCCGAAAGCCAGGACATTTGTTTCGTCCAGGAAGGCACCTACCGCGACCTGCTCGCCAGCCGCATTGCGCCCCGGCCCGGCGACATAGTGGATGAACAGGGCAATGTACTGGGCAAGCATTCCGGTCTCATCCATTACACGGTCGGCCAGCGCAAGGGCCTGGGCATCAGCGGCGGCCCTCCGCTGTTCGTGCTGGCCAAGGACGCCGAGCGCAACCGCCTTATCGTGGGCCCGCGCCAGGCACTGAGCAGGCGCAGCTTCGAGGTGGAGGATGTAAACTGGCTTTCCATCGCGCCCCCGGCGGTCGGTGCAAGTATCGAGGCGCAAGTCGAGGTGCGCTACCGCGCACGACCCATTCCCTGCCGGATTATCGTGGGGGCCGATGACACCGTTAGTGTCGAACTGGCGCCCCATGAACAGGCCATCGCGCCGGGGCAGGCAGCCGTCTTCTATGATGACGACCTCGTCTTAGGCGGCGGCACTATCCGCTGATGCCGGCAGTGCTTTCGGGCTGTGCGCCGCCGCGAGGTGAAGTCTGCCCGGCACAAGTCCGGCAGGAGCGCCGACCAAGCACGGCGAAAGGGGCCGGCGTGCAGATATCTCAAGCAGGGAGTGTGTAATCATGTCGTGTGGCAACCCGATTGAGAACAGCTCTCTCCCGCGACGCCCCCTGGGGCGCACCGGCTGGGACAGCCCCCTTGTCGTCTTCGGAGGGGTCACGGTCATGGGGATGAGGCAGGAGGAAGCGTCGGAACTCGTCGCCTATGCCCTGGATGCAGGCGTCAACCAGTTCGACGTGGCTCCCACCTATGGAGATTCTGAACTTCTCGTGGGCAATGCTCTGCCCGGCAACCGCGAGGAGGTCTTCATCAACTGCAAGACCACGCAGCGCACCAAGGCCGGGGCGGCTGCAGAGCTTCGGGCTTCCTTGAAGCGATTGGGCACTGACTATGTCGACCTGTACCAGTTTCATGCCCTCGACAATCCGGATGACCTGCAAGTGGTATTCGGTCCTGATGGTGCCATGGAGGCGTTTGCAGAGGCCAAACAGCAAGGTCTTATCCGCTTTATCGGCATAACAGGCCACCGGCCGGACAACATCCTGGCTGCCCTGCAGCAATATGATTTTGACACGGTGATGTTCCCGGTCAATTTCGTCATCTGGGAACACAGCGATTACGGCAGGTCGCTGCTTGCCGAAGCAAGCAGACGAAATATCGGGGTACTGGCCATAAAGGCGTTGGCCACCCGCAGGTGGCAAGAGGGCGAGGAGAAGCTGTTTCCCAACTGCTGGTACAAGCCCGTCAGCGAGCAGCGCGACGTTGAGCTGGCGGTGCGTTTTACGCTGTCGCAGCCGGTCACGGCCATAGTCCCATCGGGCGATCCTGAACTGTTCAAGAAGGCGCTGCGCGCCGCCTGCCGCTATTCGCCGCCCGCTGCGGAGGAGTTGCAGGCATTGAAGGCCATGGCGGCCGACCTGGAGCCCATCTTTTCGTGAACCCGCTTCCTCGTCGGCTGCAGGCTCAATGCGCATCTTGCAACTGATGCAGACGCCACGAACACCTGTACAACCGACACTTTCGCAGCTTGCTGACAACAGGGAAGGTGCAACATGACATCGCGTGAACGTGTCTATCGAGCTGTGCTTTTCCAAGGCCCGGACCGTGTTCCATACAACCTTCCGGAACCGTACGGCTCTGACATCTTGCACGTGGGGGCCACCGACGACCCCAACTGGCAGCCGAGCGTCAAGACCGATACCAAATGGGAAGATGAATTCGGCTGTATATGGACCAAGCTGTCGGGAGACAAGACAATGGGGCAGGTCACCGGCCATCCCCTCAAGGACTACGCGTTGCTCGATACCGTGCGTTTTCCTGACTACAAGAACCCTGCGCGCTACCAGGCCGCCGCCGAGGCGGTCAAGCGCAACCGGGGTGAAAAGTTCGTGCTCGCCGGCATACCGCTGAGCCTCATCCACAGGCTGGAATACCTCCGCGGCCACGTGGAGGCCTGGACCGACCCTTACGAGCATCCCGACGAGCTGCGCAGGCTGCTGAATATCCTTGCCGACATCGCCATTGACGCCATAGACAACTTCGTCGCCGTCGGCGTTGACGGTATCTTCTCCTGCGACGACTGGGGGCTGCAAGATCGCCCCATGGTGGACCCCGAGGTGTTTGCCGAGTTCTGGAAGCCGGTCTACCACCGCGTCTATCATTACGCGCACGACTGCGGCCTGCTGACATTCCTGCACAGTTGCGGTCACATCGCCGACCTGCTCGACTATTTCATAGAGGCGGAACTGGATGTAATCCAGATGGACCAGCAGGAGAACATGGGACTGGATCTGCTCGCCGAGCGCTTCGGCGGCCGCGTATGCTTTTGGTGCCCCGTAGACATCCAAAACACCATGGTCCACGGCAGCGTTGAGGAGGTCAGGGCCTACGCGCGCAAGCTCGTGGACAGCTTCGGGGCCTTCAACGGCGGCTTCATCGCCCAGTGGTACGCGTCACCGGAGGCGGTGGGGCACACTTGGGAAAAGATTGAAGCGATGTGCGAGGAATTCGTCCAGTACGGCGGCCGCTACTACGCCCGGCGTTAGCTTCCCTGTTTCGCCGCGACCGATTGCAGCACTATCAGCCGCCCGGGGCCCCATGCCGGCTGCTCGTTCACCGTACCCCAGATATCGCAACCGGTGATGAAAAACACGCCGTTGGCCACCGCACAGTAACAAATCAGCGGATAGCTGTCCTCGTCATGCTCCACTAGCAGGTAGTCGAATTCTCCGGCGGCGGGGTCGAATACGAGGTAGCGGTCCATGAAGTGATGGGGTTTGCCGTCAATGCCCAGGGGGTTGCTGACCACTATCTTGTTGTGCACCGCGTCAAATTGCGGCTCCGCCTGGCCAGTGCTCAATGCACAGTAAAGTTGCCCTGAAAATGCCGTGGGGCCTCCCGCAAAGCCGAAGACTTCCCCGTATCCGGGGATGTCCAGTGGATCTTCCCAGGACCGGCTCTCCAGGTCCAACGAGTGCATCTTCCCCCAGTAACACTCCGTCAGGTAGACGTGGTCGCCGACCTCCGCCACTCCTCCGAAGCCATGTTCAGGAGAAAGCGTCGGTATCACCCAGTCCACCTTCCCCTTGTCCATGTCGAAGCGGAATACGCCGCTGGGCTTGTCGAACGCGCCGTAAATCCCGTCGTCGTATGCGACGTGCCTGATGCCCTGCAAGCTCCCGGGCACGTCCACCGGGTACACTTGGACGCTCTCACTGCCCGATTCAAGCATCAGTATTCGCTTGCCGGCCCGGTCTACGGCGACCAGCAAGTGGCGCCGGGCAATGGCCGTTCCGTACCAGACATTGCACCCTGCCGGTAACGGAATGGGCGTCGTCGCCCCGCTGTCCATCTCGTAGCGCAATAATTCACCGCTTGCCTGCATCAGTATGTACACGTAACCGTCCAGGCACACGCACTGCGACAGCGGGCGGCCTGCCAGGGCCGGCACGTGGATCGCCTCGGTGTGACCGCTGGCCGGGTCGTGGTGAAACAGCGTGTCAGCCGCGCACCCAAACCAGATACTGCCGTCTTCCGCCGCTCCGATGGCGAAGGTCCGCGACGTGCGATGCGGTTGCCAGTACTGGTACATCTGCGGGATATTCATTGAACCCTTCTCCTGTCAGGCCGCATAACGGCTACCTGGCCTGCCGGCCACAGACGCACGTCATACCAGGCTGGCCACCAGGTCACCGGTTTCGGTAGTGCTGACACCACTGCGCGAGGACAGGTCACCCAGCTTCCCCGACGCCAGCGCCTTGGCGACCGCGTTTTCAATCGCGCCTCCCACTTCCTGCTCGCCGAGATGCTCCATCATCATCCCTGCAGCCAGAATGGCGGCGATGGGGCAGGCGACGTTCTTGCCCTGGTACTTGGGGGCCGAGCCGTGAATGGGCTCAAACATCGAGACCCCCTCAGGGTTGATATTCCCTGATGCCGCTACTCCCATCCCGCCCTGGATCATGGCTCCCAGGTCGGTGATGATGTCACCAAACATGTTGGTGGTCACGATCACGTCGAACCATTCGGGATTCTTGAGAAACCACATGCAGCAGGCATCAACAAAGGCATATTCTTTCTTGATATCGGGATATTCCTCCCCCACCTGTGCAAAGGTACGCCGCCACAGGTCGTGGCCGTATGTCAGGACATTGGCCTTGTCCACCGAGTGCACGGTCTTGTGCTTGTTACGTTGCCGCGCCAGCTCGAAGGCATAGCGCATTATCCTTTCGCAGCCCTTGCGGGTGTACACGGCCGTCTGCACCGCCACCTCGTCGGGCGTCCCGCGCTTCATCTGTCCCCCGATACCTACGTACATGTCCTCGGTGTTCTCGCGGACGACCACGAAGTCAATGTCCTCGGGTCCCTTGTCCTTGAGGGGTGTCCAGACGCCCTCGTACAGCTTGACAGGCCGCAGGTTGATATATTGATCGAATTCGAACCGCAACTTCAGCAAGATGCCCTTCTCCAGGATGCCCGGGGGGACATCCGGGTGGCCGACCGCGCCCAGGTAAATGGCATCCATCTGCGCCAACTCGTCCATGACGCTGTCAGGGATAATCTCTCCGGTCCGCAAGTAGCGGTCACCGCCGATATCGTACTCAACGGCCTCATATTTTACCCCGAACTTTTCTGCAGCTACTGCCAGTACCTTGAGGCCTTCGGCGACTACCTCAGGCCCGATACCATCGCATGGCAAGACAGCAATTCGATACATCCAAATGCGCCTCTTTCCTGGTGATATTCCACAACGGCAGGATTATAACAGAAACCGGTACCTTGTAGCAACGAGCCCTTGCCCAAGGCCGGGCATGCGGGCCAAGATGACCCCGGCGGCTCGGCCATGACGGTGCCACGCCCCCCGGGGCGTCCCGGCGGAAGCATTGACAATTAACCAGGCCACTGTTATGATAGTAAATGTAATTAACATATATTCCAGGAGAAAAATCGCAATGCCACGCGGACCCGGAATGGGCGGCAGAATGGGCAGGGGGCCGCGGGGGCCGATGGGGCGGTTGTCGCGTTTCATCGAGCCCGCCCTGCTGTATCTGCTGGCACGAGGTGAAGGTTACGGCTATGACCTGGTTAGCAAGGCCAACGACCTGGGCCTGAGCGAGGGGATCATTGACCCTGGTGCGGTGTACCGTGTGTTGCGCGAGTTGGAAATGCAAGGTTGCGTGGCTTCCCGGTGGGATACGGCCGGCGCGGGGCCGGCACGTCGTCTCTATGTGCTCACCGAGGCGGGTTACCAACGGCTGAGGTCGTGGGTGGAGATAC
>JALGVG010000030.1:18001-23790 GCA_029819875.1 Candidatus Zipacnadia bacterium
GAATGAATTTGTAGCAGAATGCAATAAGCTGTTGAGCGACTGACCAATCAGCGCGGCCGAAATCGGCGGCGTTGAATTTGAACCTTAACTATGTTATTAACATCTATTGATATACGGTACCTATGTGTGTAAATGAAAATAAAGGTGATGGGAAATGACCGGTGAACAAGCCAGGTACAGGTACTTGACCGAGCCCCGCGAGTCTCCCCGCTTCGGCCGGTTCTTGGGTATCAACCTCATCCCCTTCAAGACCTGCAGTCTGGATTGCGTGTACTGCCAGATAGGTCCCACCACGCGGCGCACGCTGGTGATAGCCGAGCACTTGCCGGTTGATGACATCATCGCCGAGCTGGGCGAGTGGCTGGGAAACTCACAGCCGGTCGACTGGCTGGTTCTGATGGGGCCGGGAGAGGCGACACTGAACCTTCGCTTCGGCGCGGTAATCGAATTCGCCAAGCACAACACCGACATTCCCGTCGCCGTGTTGACCAACGGCACGTTGCTGTGGGATGACCAGGTGCGCAGGGACATTTGCCGGGCGGACGTGGTAGTCCCCTCGCTTGATTCTGCTACCGCCGAGGGATTCGAACGCATCAATCGCCCTCCCGAGCAGTTGAGGGTCGAACAACTGATTGAGGGTATCGCCGCGACAGTACAGGACTGCCCCGGCCAGGTGTGGCTGGAGGTCATGGCACTGCGGGGCCTGAATGACACACCCGGGGAGCTGGCGGCCCTGCGCCGGGCCATCACCCACATCAATCCGGCGCGCGTGCAGGTCAACACGGTCACGCAGGCGCCGGCCCATCCCATCGCCCGTCCCCTACCTGCCCGCGAACTTCAAAGCTTCGCCAAGGCCATTTCCCCACATGCCGAGGTGCTGGTTGCCTACGACAACATGCGCGCCGAACGCCTGGCCGGAAATGCCTGAAGGGAACGGCTGAGCGCCCCGGTACCTGTGGTGAGCGGCTTCAATGTCGGTTCTCTCCTGCCACTTGTCCACCTGGCCGGCGACGAAGCTGCGCAACACCGTCGCCTGCGCGCCGCTTGTGACCGTAATCATCCCGCAGGTCTCATTGGTAATCAACATTCCCCGGCCGTCCTGGCAAGCCTGGCGCAGCGTTCCCGCCAGCTCGTCGCCCGGTGCGCCGCTGCTGACTATGCACCAACGGGGCCGGACCGCCCCCAATAGCATCCGCAGGTCGCCCAAGTGGCGGCCGTGGTGGGGTAACAGCACAATGTCGGCGGCGATACTGCGCCCCTCGCGGCGACTGTCCTCCAGCAATCGCCGCAGACCCTCCTCCTGCAGGTCGGCCAGCAACAACACGCTCAGCCGGCGGGCCACCACGCGCACGGCGATCGAGTTGTTGTTCGTATCAGAGTCCGTGCCGTGCAACAACGGCCGGCGGGGCGAGAGCAATTCGATCCAGGTGCCGCCCGCCATTCGTATCACCTGCCCTCGCCTGCCGCAGTAGACCGGCACCTGGTGGGCGCGCGCAGCACTTACGGCATCTTGGTATGTCCGGGACGTTTCGCTGTGCGGCAAGAGCGGATCTATTATCATGCCGACCTTTATGCGTTCAAGCAAGCCAGACACTGCATTGCAATGGTCAGCATCCGGGTGGGTTAATATCAGGGCCTCCAGGCGGCGTATGCCGCGGCGCGCCAGCAGCGGGATAATGACGCGGTCAGCCAACCGGCGGCCGCGCGGGTAGCGATACTCGCCGCTGCCGGCATCAACCATGATGGCGTGACGGCCGCTTTCGATGAGCACACATTGTCCTTCCCCCACCGCCAGGAAACTGATCCGCACACCCGCCGCCCGCCATTGGCCGGCAGCATACCACGTGGTCGCGGCTGCTGTTGCTACCGCTGCGCCCACCACCAGCCAGTTGCGATGGGAACGGTCCTGCAGCCACTGGGCGATTACGCGATGGCGGCGACCGCAAAGCAGCAAGTACAAGCCGCCGCCCACCACAACGTACCATGCCAGGCATCCCCACGGCGACAGGTAGACGGCGTCAACATACGCCCCCGGCAGCGAGGCGCACAGCTCGTTGGCCAGCAGCGTCAGCTTGACGAGATATTTCCCCAGCCAGCACAACGCCGTGGTCACAGTGGGGAGGTAGGCGCCGGTTATCAGCGCCAACATGCCCATGGGCACAAGGACGAGCGAAACCGGCACCGCCACGAGGTTAGCCACTGCTGCAGTGACCGCAACGCCACAAAAATTGTGCACTATTATCGGTGTTGTGGCAATCCAGGCGCCCAGCGAGCCCAGCGCCACCGTGCTGAGCAAACTCGGCCGCTGTATTACTCCGGCTTCGTTCTTGACACTGCGCGGCAGGAAGATGATCACGCCCATGGTGGCGGCAAACGACAGTTGAGCCCCCAGGTCGAAGACGATATTGGGATCGGTGATAATCAACACCAGCGCGGCCAGTGCCAGGGCGGTGGCCGGGTCGTAGCGGCGGCCGCACATCATGGCAAACACCACCAGGCCGGCCATCACCAGCGACCGGCAGACCGAGGGGCCAAGCCCGCTGAGAACGGCGAAGCCGGTCAGCACCAGACCCATCACGATTATCTGCCAAGGTGCCAGTGCCCAACGACGCCCCAGCAGGTGCCCGTCGCCCACTCGCCGCAGGCCGCCGGTAAGCAACAGCAGCAAGGTGGCGATAATGAAACTGACCTGGGCGCCGGACACCACCAGCAGGTGGATGGTCCCCGTGCGGCGATACAAATCCTCGATCCGGGATGGTAGCTGCCCTGCCGCCCGCCTCCCGTAGACCATGCCAGCCAGGATATCGGCATACAGCTCTCGCTCCGGGCCCGGCGTAAACTCGCGGAAATTTGCCAGGGCTCGGGCGCGGGCCTGCTGCGACAACACCTGTAGGCGCTCTCGCAACGACGGGCGGTGACTTATAACGCGGACGGCCGCAAGCCGGCCCTCCGCCCCTATCCCTCGCCTGCGCAGAAATCTTTGCCAATCGAATTCCCCGGGATTCAGAGAGCGGCGGGGCCTGCGAAGGCCGACCACTTGTGCGTAGACTATGTCTCCGGGGCTCAGCGGGCTGGCGCTTGATCGATCGTACACCAGCACCCGGCCGCTGTAAGGGAGGAGCTTCCCATCCAACTGCAACACCAGGCGGCGGCCGAATGTCATCGCCTGGACTTCGACGATGGTGCCGCTCAGCCAGGTGGCCTGCGAGCCGCTCCAGCCGCTGATGTCGTCTGCTGGTACAAAATTCGCCGCCCCGTGCAGGACGCAGCCTGCCAGCAGGGTAAACGGCAACAGGGAGACTTGGGCCAGCTTACGCCTAAGGCCCCAGGCGGCGGCAGCAACCAGCGGCAATTCAGCCCCCAACAACAGCGGCCACGACCCTTGCTCAGCCAGGACAATACCGGCAAGCAGGGCAGCGGTAAACAGCACCAGAGGGCGGAACAGCAACTGTTGCCTGAAGGCTTCAACCCAGTCCGGGGCGCGATGCGATAATTCGGGCGTGGTATTCATTGCAGCGCACTGGATTAGGGCACGACATACGTCCGCAGCACGTTCAGCTTTTCATCCCCGATGCCCTTGACATTCTTCAGCTCGTTGACATCGCGAAACCCGCCGTGCTCGAACCGGTAGTACAGGATGCGCTGGGCCAACTCCCTTCCCACACCGGGCAAGGTCATGAGTTCATCCAGTGTCGCACGGTTGAGGCTGATTGGGTAGCGCACCTGCTGCCGTGTAGCAGCACCGGACGCAGGAGCAGGACCGCCCTGCCGGGGCTGGTACTGTTGTTGCAATTCCGCCGGCGCACGCGCTTGGTAGGGAGCGGGCGATTCGCGGCCCCCGGCTTGCATACTTGTTTTCGGCGCCGATGCAGCCGGCACCACCACCTGCTGGCCGTCGCGCACAATCGCCGCCAGGTTCACCGCATCGCGATCAGCATTGGCGGCAAAACCACCTGCACAGGCTATCGCTTCGTAGACCCGTGCCCCCTCGTACAAGCGGTAGACGCCGGGATAGTTGACAGCGCCCTTGACGTGCACGACGATGAAGCGTGGCTGGTATGCAACGGGTGGCTGGTAGAAGCTCAGAGGTGGCGTGGATGCACGGTTGCGGGCTGCCAGTACCACAACACCACCGACAATGATGGCACCCGCGGCACCACACAGTATGATGCGCTGAAGGCCGGTCAGTTCCACGATACGAGCCTTCCCCCCGAGATTGCTTAGGCCCAGGCTCTCTGGAAATATCGTCTTGGGCGACGTTGCATTATCGGCTACTTGGCCACGATGTTGATCAGTTTGCCGGGTACGGGGATTATCCGCTTGATGTCCTTGCCGGCAATCTGCCTTTTGACGGCCTCCAGCTCCAGCGCCAGGTCCTGGACGCGTTCCATATCGGTACCCGCCGGCACTTGCAGCTTCCCCCGCACCTTGCCGTTGACCTGCACCACGATCGTCACCTCTTCCTCCGCCGCCAGGGCCGGATCAGCCTCGGGCCAGGACTGCTGGTAGATGCTTGGCGGCATCCCGATGCGCTCCCACAGCTCGTCGGCAATGTGCGGGGCCAGCGGCGACAGCAACAACAGCAGCATCTGGACGGCTTCACTGAAGACCGCGCACGAAAGCTCGTCTGCCGGCTCCAGGCTTTCCGCGAACGGCAGCAGCACGTTTGTCAGTTCCATCAATTCACTGACCGAGGTGTTGAGGTGCAAAGTCTGAATGTCCTCGGTGACATTGAGAATCGTCTGGTGCGTCTTGCGACGGATGGCCCGCTGCCGCTCGTCAAGCCGGCCGTCGAGTACCTTGGACCAGTGGGGGATGAACTTGTCAGTATTCTCCGCCACCAGTCGCCATACTCGGCACAGGAAACGATAGGCGCCCTCAACGCCCTGGTCGTTCCACTCGGCGTCCAATTCCGGCGGGCCCATGAATAAAATATAGACACGCCCGGTGTCGGCACCGTACTTTTCTTCTATCTCTTCGGGCGTCACTGCATTGCCCCGCTTGCTCATCTTGCGGCCGTCCTTGTAAATCATCCCCTGCGTGAACAACTCGGTGAACGGCTCCTGGAAGCCGATATAGCCCAGGTCGTACAGCACCTTGGTAATGAAGCGCGCATACAGCAGGTGGCGGACTGCGTGCTCGACCCCGCCCACGTACTTGTCCACCGGCAGCCAGTAGTCTACGTCTTCCCGCCTGAAGGGCACATCGTCGGCATCAGGGCTGGCGTATCGCAGGTAATACCACGACGAGCAGACAAACGTGGTCATGGTATCGGTCTCGCGCCGCGCGGGCCCACCACACCGCGGGCAGGTCGTATTGACGAACTCCTCGTTTGCCGCCAGCGGCGACTCACCGGTGGGCTTGAATTCAGCGGTTTCCGGCAGCAGCACCGGCAGGTCCTCCTCGGGAACCGGCACCGTCCCGCACTTGTCGCAGTAGATTATGGGATCGGAGTACATGCCGTCAAATTCCGCCGAATGCACCTGGTAGCCCGCCTCCACGTATGCCTCGGTCATCGTGGACGGATCCAGCGTTTGCCCCGAAGGTTGAATGACCACCTTGATGGGAAGATCGTACTTGCGCGCAAACTCAAAATCGCGCTGATCATGGGCCGGCACGGCCATGATCGCCCCGGTGCCGTACTCCATCAGCACGTAGTTGCCCACCCATATCGGCACTTTCTCACCTGTCAGCGGGTGAATTGCGTATGCGCCGGTGAAAACGCCTCGCTTTTCCGTATCCTCCGCAGTGCGCTCCATTTCGCTGAGCTTCAGCGCCTCGGCCACGAA
>JALGVG010000031.1 GCA_029819875.1 Candidatus Zipacnadia bacterium
CATTCCCTTCGTACTGTTCGGCCACCACTTTTCGTCAATAGCCGGGGCAGGCCCGATTGTTGGTCCCATCCTGGGCATTGTGTTGTTCGGGTGGGGAGCGGTGGCCGGCTGGATTGTCCTGGGCACCATCTTTATCGGCGGGGTGCATGATTACCTATCTCTGCTGATGTCGTGCCGCAGCCGCGGCCAGTCGGTGGCCGAGATTGCCGAAGATGTCATCAGCCCGCGTGCCAGCCGCGCGTTCGCCGTCTTCTTGTGGTGTGCACTGGTCCTGGTTATTGCCGTGTTCGGTGTGCTGGGGGCCAAGGCCTTGATGTCGGCAAAGCTGGGGCCGCCGATGGTATTTCCGACCTTCATGGTGTTGTTTATCGCCATGTTCCTGGGTGTGGCTTTGCGGCGCAGGCTGCTGCCCTTGTGGCTGGCGACGCTGCTGGCGGTAGTATCGCTGTTGGCTTGCATATACGTCGGCTATGCATACCTGCCTCTTACCTTGCCGCAGTTGTTGCCGTTCATCAACTGGACCGAGACAGCCGTAGCCCAGGCATGGTTCGGCATATTGATGCTTTATTGCCTGGTGGCTTCGGTGTTGCCGGTGTGGTTCTTGTTGCAGCCACGGGATTACATTTCGGTTTTCACCCTGTTTTTCGGCATGGCGGCAGGAGTTGTCGGGCTGCTTTTGGCGCACCCTGTGATGCGTGCGCCGTTCTTTACAGGTTGGGTGGGGATGGATAAGTCCGGCGCGCAGCCGCTGTGGCCGATGCTGTTTGTGATTGTCGCTTGCGGCGCTGTCTCCGGTTTCCATTCCGTGGTTGCAGGCGGAACCACCTCCAAGCAACTGCCGCGCGAGACGGTGGGGCGGCGCATCGGCTACGGGGCGATGGTGCTGGAAGGGATGCTCGCAACGCTCGTGCTGTGCCTGGTCGGCGGTGGACTGTATTGGTCGGCCGCCCAGGCAGGCAACGAATTGCACGTCGACAACGTCATGAAAAGCGGCGGTGCGCTGGTCGTGTTCGCGCAGGCGTTCGGGGAGGTCCTTCACCGCGGCATAGCGCTGGTGCCGGTGGAACTGGCGGCCTTGTTCGGCATGGTGATGCTGAAAACGTTCGTCTTGACCACGCTGGACACGTGCACTCGCCTGGCGCGCTTTGTAGTAGCCGAGCAACTCGGCGACGTGTGGGCTATTTTCCGCAGCCGGAGCGTGGCGACGATCGTCACGCTTATTCCCGCATTCATACTGGGCTTTTCGGGTGCTTGGCAGACGATCTGGCCGGTCTTTGGAGCAGCCAACCAGCTCATTGCGGCACTGACGCTGCTGGTTATCTCCTGCTACTTGCTCGGCGTCAAGAAACCCAGCATCTACGCGGCGATTCCCGCCATGTTCATGCTCGCCACCACGATAGCGGCGCTGGGCTACCAGGCTGTCAAATTCGCCACTCACCGCAGCGCGGAGGGGACAGCCCAGCCGCAGTGGCTGCTGGCAACTGTCGCCGTATTGCTCATCGTGCTGGCCGTGTCGGTATTCGGCGAGGTGTGGCGAGTGACGAAGGGGTTCAAGAAGCCCGCGCGCGAGCTGGTGACCGAAGGAGCCAAGTAAAGCGCCGGGCGCGAGGATCGCGGCCTGCCCGTGGATGAACCGGGTGGGCCGAGACAGCTTTCGGCGACAGACAAGACATTGACTGTCCACGCTTAGCCGGCTGATGAGCGTGGCTTTCTGTATTGGGCCGAGCCGCTTTTGTCCAGCGCTTGAGGAACAGGGAAGTTTCGTGAAAAACGCTGCAGACAAGTATTGCTTGTGCGGGCCGATTGGTGTACACTAATTATAGACAGGTTATAGTTAGTTTGAGGAGGCTGTTGGAGATGTCAGACGAAGTACAAATTTCAACATGGAAAACCAAGGTGGGGTTGGCGGAGATGCTGCGGGGTGGCGTGATAATGGACGTCACCAGCGTCGAGCAGGCAAAGATTGCCGAGGATGCCGGTGCAGTGGCGGTAATGGCGCTGGAGCGGGTGCCGGCCGATATCCGCGCCGAGGGCGGCGTCGCGCGCATGGCCGACCTGCGGATTATCGAGGCGATAATGGACGCCGTGACGATCCCGGTGATGGCCAAGGCGCGCATCGGGCATTTTGCGGAGGCGCAAGTGCTTGAGGCAATCGGTGTGGACTTCATTGACGAGAGTGAAGTCCTGACGCCGGCTGACGAGAAATATCATATCTGGAAGCATGACTTCAAGGTGCCGTTCGTGTGCGGCTGCACCTGCCTGGCGGAGGCCTTGCGGCGCATCGGCGAGGGCGCAGCGATGATCCGCACCAAGGGCGAAGCCGGTTCCGGCAACATCGTGGAAGCTACTCGTCACATGCGTGCCGTTATCCAAGGGATCGAGGAACTCAAGGGCTTGCGTGATGACGAGCTGATGACAAAGGCCAAGGAAATGGGCGCACCGTTTGAGCTGGTGCGGCAGGTGGCACGCGAGGGGAAACTGCCTGTGCCGAACTTTTCAGCGGGCGGGATAGCCACGCCTGCAGATGCCGCCTTGATGATGCAACTGGGGGCCGAGGCAATCTTCGTGGGCTCGGGCATCTTCAAGTCCGAGGACCCCGAGGCGCGGGCGCGGGCCATTGTGCACGCCTGCACCTACTACAATGATCCCCACGAGGTGGCCAAGGCCTGCCGCGGCTTGGAAGGTGCGGCCATGCCGGGCATTGATGTCCGCAGTCTGCCCGAGGAAGAGCGGCTGGCTACCAGAGGTTGGTAGCAGACAATTGTCGGTTACACAAGGGGCTAGCGCCATGCGTCAGCCCCTTTGTTTTTGTACAGATGGAGTTCAACGAGATGAAAGCGCGTAATTGTCAGCGTGTCAATGCGCATGGCAGGCGCTTGAGTGGTTTGCTGTTTGGCTGCGCATTTGCCGTCTACGTCCTGTTCGCCCAAGGCACCGTCCGTAGCTGGGACGGCGGGACTATGATGGCCGTAACGGAAAGCATTGTCGAACGAGGAGACTTTTCCGTGCCTGCCGGCAGTCCCGGCAAGCAGGGACGAGACGGCAAGTGGTATGGATGGTACGGCATCGGCTGTTCGTTGCTGGCCATACCGGCCTACCTGGCAGGCAAATACGCCGCTGACCTGCTTGCCCCCTCCCAGCGGCGGTGCTTGACGGAGTTCGCAATTTCTTGGATAAATCCGCTGCTGACGGCCCTGACTGCAACGCTGCTGTTCAGGCTGGCGATGGCCGCCGGCGTGGGCTTGGGGGGCAGCGTGCTGGCGTGGGGCGCGTACTGTTTTGGAAGTTCCGCCTTCCCGCTGATGAGAGGGTTTTACAGCGAACCGGCGACGGCCTTGTTTCTGTTGTTGAGCATGTGGTATGCTCTTAATCCGTACCGCTGCCGGCCTGCTGCCGCCAGCATGTGGGCCGGAGCCGCGCTGGGTGCGGCCATGCTGTGTCGGGCTGTTTGCCTGCTTGCAGCGCCCGTAATAGGAGGGCTGATATTCTATCGACAATGGCGCGACTCGGGGACACGCGCAGCGGCGGCTCACGTACTGCTGGCCGCTGTCCCGGTGGCGATAAGCGCGGCTGTCATCGGGTGGTACAACTGGGTCAGGTTCGGGTCTTTCCTTGATACCGGGTATTATCCCAACCTGTTCAGTTCGTCACTGTTGAAGGGCTTGTACATCCAACTGTTCAGTCCCCAGCGCGGCATACTGCTTTTCATGCCCTTCCTGGTCTTTGCACCCGTGGGAGCGGTGCGACATTGGCGGAAAGACCCTTTGCTCGTAAGCGGAGCCGTTGGCCTGTTCGTGGTATACTTACTGGCGTATTCCAAGTTCCAGAATCCGATAGGGGGCCATACCGCCGGGCCACGGTTTCTGGCAATAGTCTTGCCTGGGCTTGTAATACTTGTCGGGGCAGCCTGGCGGCATCTGCGCAGGCCGGGGCGGTACATACTTGTGGGGTTGGTGGCAGCGGCGGTGTTGATCCACTTGCCACTGGCCTACATCAATGTCGGTTACTTCTACGCGAACGAGGCAGCACGCGCGGCGACCGCCGGGCCCGGTGCCGGCAGCGTCGAGCCGGGCTTGCTGGGGGCGGGGTGGCGGTATGCCTTCGAGGTAACAAAGAATGTACTGTTTCACGCCGACAGAATCAGCAGCCTGCCGGAGCAGGTTGACAGCCATGACCCGGTGCAACTGCTTAGTGCACGCTATTTTCATACACCGTACGTGTGGTGGGTGTTGGCCTATTTTCACGGGATATCCGCCGGGGTAATATGGGGAATAGTCAGCATACTTTTGGGAGTAAACATAGTACTATGGCAGGCACTAGTAAAGGCGCTCAGGCAAGTGCGAACACAAGTAAGCCCTCTTTGAGGTTGTCAGTGTTGATGCCCGTGTATAACGAGGAGGCAACCCTGCGCCGGATAGTGGAATTGGTGCTCGCCCAACCTCAAGTCTACGAGCTGGTCATCGTGGACGATGCGTCGAACGACAGCACGCCCCAGATACTGCAGGAAATCGCCGCCTCTGATGCACGGGTGCGCTTGCTGCGCCATGATGTTAATCGCGGCAAGGGGGCGGCGGTACGTACCGGCCTCGCCCACTGCAGCGGAGACGTCATAATAATACAGGACGCCGACCTCGAATATGATCCCCGCGACTATGAGGTCATCCTCAAGCCGTTCGAGGAGGGCACCGCCCAGGCCGTGTACGGGTCGCGATTCTCAAAAGGCGCTCAGGGTGTACGCGTCTATTCGCACTACTGGGGCAATCGGTTCTTGACAGGGTTGACCAACCTGTTGTATCGGCTCAATATCGGAGACATGGAAAGCTGCTACAAGGCGTTCACCGCCGACATCGCCCGGAAACTCAAACTGCGAAGCAATCGCTTTGACATTGAGCCTGAAATCACGGCCAAGCTGGCCAAGCTGGGTGTGCGGATTCACGAGGTGCCGATAAGATACGAGGGTCGCAGCCACGCCGAGGGCAAAAAGATCGGGTGGCGCGATGGTATTCAAGCCGTATGGACGCTGCTTAAGTATCGTTTCATTGACTAGGAAGTGCCTGTTAGACAGAGGGAGTGAAAAATGGCCGCACGAATTGGTGTACTTGCATTACAGGGCGATTTCGCCGAGCATATCAAAGCATTCGAGGAGATAGACTGCACGGTCGAAGCCGTCAAGACGCCGGAGGCGGTGCTAAGCTGTGATGCTCTGGTCATCCCCGGCGGGGAGAGTACAACGATAGGCAAGTTGTGTGAACGCTTCGGGGTAGGCGAGGCGATTTTGCAGTTGCATGCCAACGGTGGTGCCATCTGGGGAACCTGTGCAGGCATGATCCTGCTGGCCAAGGAAATCGAGGGCAACGACACCCAGTGGCGGTTGGGCCTGATGGACATGGCGGTACGACGCAACGCGTTCGGACGGCAAGTTGAGAGCTTCGAGGCAGACCTGCAAGTGATCGGGCTTGATCGGCCGACACGCGGTGTTTTCATCCGCGCCCCCTTCGTGACGCGGGTGTGGGGCGATGCCCAGGCGATATGCACTTTCCGAGACAAGATCGTGGCCGTGCGACAAGGCAAGCTTCTGGCGACGGCATTCCACCCCGAATTGACCGACGACCGCTGCATGCAGCATCTGTTCCGGCGCATGATCGAAGAATAAAGAACTTGGAGGTTGCGGCGGTGAAAGGCATCATACTCGTTGGTGGCTTGGGTACGCGCCTTCACCCCATGACGAAGGTCACAAACAAGCACCTGCTGCCGGTGGCAGGTTTCCCCATGGTCTATTATCCGTTGCACAGCCTGGTGGAGGCGGGTATCCGCGACATCATGATAGTGACGGGGGGCAATAACCCGGGGGCATTCCTGGAATTGCTGCACGACGGCCGCGAGTTCGGGCTCGAGCACCTATACTTCACCTACCAGGCAAACCCTGCCGGCATCGCTGACGCCCTTCGCTACGCCGAGCATTTCGTCGGCGAAGACCGCTGTGTAGTGATACTAGGTGACAATATTCTGGCAGGAAGCATCCGCCCGTATGTCGAGGCCTTCGCCAGGCAGGAGCGCGGCGCGCGGATACTGTTACGCGAGGTGCCCGACCCGCAGCGCTTCGGGGTCCCTCAGTTCGATGCCGACCAGCGTATAATACGTATCATCGAAAAGCCCCAGCAACCTCCTTCGCGCTACGCCGTAACCGGGGTCTACATGTATGACCAGCAGTTGTGGGAGATTCTGCCGACCCTGAAGCTCTCAGCGCGCGGGCAGTACGAGATAACCGATGTGAATAATGCTTACGTGGAGCGTGGGCAATTGGAATACGACATTCTGCCGTTCGGCTGGTCCGATGCCGGTACCCCCGAAAGCCTGTTCCGCGCGACCGAGATGATGCGCAACAGTGACTTTCAGCCCCCCGCCGGTTGCTGAGGCCGCTACCGCACCGCTGCACTGTCCGGCACTCGTGCTCCGGAGGCTTCTTGCGTCGTTTCCAAGCGGCGCAGTTGCCGGGGCGGTGTGCCGATGGTGTGCCGGGAGCGGAAAGGTGGGGGGCGGTGGCGGCAGGCAGTGTGCGACCGCTAAGCCTTTGCTGCGTGACGTCGCCGCAACTGCCCGCAAGCGGCGTTGATGTCCGCCCCCTTTGAGCGACGGATGGAGACATTCAGGCCGTGCTTGCGGCATTCCTGGAAGAAAGCATGGAGCCGATCTCTTGAAGGCGGGCGCAGTTTGCAGTGGGGTGTGGGATTGAGCGGAATGAGGTTGAGATGGTGGCGCTGTCCGCGCAGCAATTTGCCCAGGCGCCTGGCGTCATCGAAGCTGTCATTTACATCTTCCACCACGACATAGGCGAACGTAACAGGCTGCCCCCGGTTGGCCCGTGTGAAATGATCACAGGCGGCCATCAGTTCTTCCAGCGGCCAGCGGGCGACGCCGGGCATCAAGCGTGCGCGTTGGCGATCGGTGCTGCCTCCCAGCGAGACCGCCAGCTCCACCCCCAGGCGCATCTCTGCCAGCCTGTGAATGACCGGCACGATGCCCGCCGTTGAGATGACGATACGAGACGGCGACAGGCCAAACGCCCGCTTGTCAGTCAAGCGCTCGATGGCGGTAAGAACGTTGTTGAAGTTGAACAGCGGCTCACCCATGCCCATGAATACAATATTGCCCGGCCGCTCGGTGGCAAGCTGTAGTGTGATGACTTGTTGAATGATTTCGCCGGCGGTCACGTTGCGTTCACAGCCATCGACAGTTGAAGCACAAAACACGCAGCCGATATTGCAGCCGACCTGGGTTGATATGCAGAAGGTGGGTGCCCCCTTCATCCTGATGCTGACACACTCCACTTCCCCGCCCGCGGGGAGGTGGACCAGGTGCTTTTGCGCCTCGGTGCCTTGTGCGACGGCAACGGAGTTGAGGGGGCCGATGGCAAAATGCTCCGTCAACACACCGCGCAGGTCCTTGGGCAGGTTGGTCATTTCAGCAAATGATGCCGCAGCCCGCTTGTAGAGCCACTCGTAGATCTGCCGCGCGCGGTACGACGGCTGTCCTGCAGCAATGAGCCACTCGCAAAGCTGGTCGAAATCTAGGTCGTATATGCTCTGCACATTACTCGTCATCAAGCAACACCTTCTTGATTATAGCCGTTTCTGCCCGTTGCCGGAAACAAAAGTTGGCGTTTGACAGTCTATAAAATTGGGAAACATACTATTGACAATAGTAGTTAATGCGATTATAATCAAGATGGCGTTAGCGCAAGATACGGAGGGGGAAGCGAGATGGCCCGGATTAAGTTGCCCATAGTGATCATAATCAGTGGAGCCGTGATACTGGCGGCCGTCGGCCCACTGGCGGCGTCAAGCGATCAGGGTTACTTGTGGTATCGCGGCTACTTTGATGGGAAGGTGGAAGTGAAGGGATCAGGCCCCACACCTGGCTATCACTACTATCCCTCCCCGGACGCCACAGTACCCCTGCTTGAGTATCGTTATTCATACCCGCTGCCGTGTGACAAGTGCGGCCACTACCACAAGCACGATGGATATTGCCCCGTATGCAAGAAGAAATGTGATGGCAGCGGCACCCATGTAACCAGTGAGCACGTTTACCGTCCGTACGACTTATTGCCCGGTGCCTACTATTACAAGCGCCAGCCACATTATAATTTCAGCACTCCCATCAACGTCGGTTGGCCTTACGTCAAGTACAACAAGCGCTGGTAGGCAGTCATAACTGCCGATCCATGGCAGTGAAAATTGTGCTCGAAAGTACTACATTACATAGTAGTTCGCTGCACAAGAATCAATCTGAATACTAAACGACGAAAGGAGTGAGCACCATGCAGACGTCCATACTGATCCGCAGTTCGGCTATCGTGGTGATGTTGGCGCTGGCATGTACGTTGATACCAGTTCCCAAGGCACATGCCACCAGCGACTGGGTCCGCATCTTGGCGGGAGCAGCAGCCGGAGCCATTGTCTATAATGCCTTGGCTGACGATCATTGTTGGCCGCAGAGGCATTACAGCGATGTCTACCGGCACTACGACCCGCCCCCGAATTACGCTCGCTACCGCCCGACACCGCGTGAGGCTTACAACGAAGGCTATCGTGACGGCTTCAAGGATGGCAGACGCTATGGGTACGATGAAGGCTGGTACGATGGCCGGCGCGTCGGCTTCCGCCAGGGTGAACGGGTAGGCTACCGCGAGGGCTATCGCGACGGCCGACGAGACGAGCGCAAGCACCAGCGGCGCACCGGCCCGCCGGCGTGGCACCCACCTACACGCGGCCATAGATCCGGATACTGGTCTTACTGAAACCCGGAAATGCGGACGAGTTGGAATAACTGCAACGTGTAGCAGCAAACGCTCTTGAGCCACCGCGCCGCAGCCACGGCCTGTACATCAGTTGCATATAGCGGTCATGCCGCCCTCTACCGGAGGGCGGCATGGCTGGTTTCCAAACGTGCACGATACCAGCCCTCGCACCGCCGATGCGTGCTTTTCAACCGGCAACGGGGTCAGGAGTCAACAACTACTTGGCTGCGAGCCGTCCGCTACGACCTCTTGGAAGCACCCATCTTGCGGCAGGCAGTAACGGGGCTGCGAAGGCTTCACTGGCCTTCGGAAGGCGGCGCATTTGAGGCTGTCTGAGCCTCTATATCCTCGCGAACCCGCTCGACGATGCTTTCGGCCACCGTCTCGGCCTTGGCCTTGAGTTCCTCGACGATATCTCCTGCCTTGGACTTGAGCCCCTCGGCACGAGCTTTGAACTCTTCGGCTTGTTCGGCGCTTTTGCGCTTGAGGTCCTCGCGCAGCTCCTTGCCTGACTTAGGTGCAAACAGCAGTCCCAGCACCGCACCGACTGCAGCACCGACTACCAAAGCCCCTATCAGTGAGAAGAAACCGGCTGTTGTGTCCCCATTATTCCTTTCGGCCATGTTCATTGTCTCCCCGTGTGATCGTTATTCTTCCGAACCGGCGCTTGCCGACTTGCAAGACAGCTCCTTCTTCCACTTCAATATTCGCCATCTCGTCCTCAATCACCCGATCCTGCACCCTGACGGCACCTTGTCGTATCAGCCTTCGCGCCTCACTGTTGCTTTTGGCAAATCCTGCGCGTACGACCAGCTCTATGATGCCGATCGTGCCGTCATTAATGTCGTCTGCACACAACAAGATGGGTTGCATATCCGTCGGCTTTTGGCGTTGTGCGAAGACGCGGTCAAACTCGGCAGCGGCTCGCTGGGCCGCGTCTTGTCCGTGGTAGAGGCTGACGATGCGGCGGGCCAGGTTCGCCTTCGCCTCGCGCGGATGGAGCTTGCCGCTCTCCAGGTCTCGTTGCATGGCCTCCACCTGCGAGCGGGGCATGTCCAGCAGCAGGTGGTAGTACTGCGCCATCAACTCGTCGGGGATGGACATCAGCTTGCCGTACATCTCCTCGGGCGGCTCCGTGATGCCGATGTAGTTGCCCAGCGACTTGCTCATCTTCTCCTTGCCGTCGGTGCCCAGCAACAGCGGCCAGGTCATGACCACCTGCGGGGTCATGCCGTACGCCCTCATTATGTCTCGACCCACAAGCAGGTTGAAAAGCTGGTCGCTGCCGCCTATCTCAATGTCCGCCTCTACGGCCACTGAGTCGTAGGCCTGCACCAGCGGGTAGAGCATTTCGATGAGGGTAATCGGCACCCCATCGCGCAACCGCAGGGCGAAGTCGTCGCGTTCCAACATCCGCGCTACCGTGTAGTGCGTGGCGATTTCCAGCATCTGTGACGCGCTCATGGAGCCGAACCACTCGCTGTTGTAGCGAATCTCGCACTTGCTGAGGTCAAGAATCCTGCCGACCTGCTCGGCGTAGGTCTGGGCATTGGCGGCTATCTCCTCCTCCGTGAGCATGGGGCGAGTCTTGGAGCGGCCGCTGGGATCTCCAATCCGGCCGGTGAAATCACCGATAATGAACACCACCTGGTGGCCCAGCTCCTGGAACTGGCGCAGCTTACGCAGCGGCACGCTGTGCCCGAGGTGCAGGTCCGGTGCGCTGGGGTCGGCCCCATACTTGACGCGCAACGGCCGGCCCAGCTCCAGCTTCTCCCGGAGCTCGGGGAGGGTGTGCAAGTCCACGCAAGCATTTGTCAGAAGTTCAAGTTGTTCTTCAAACGTCATACCGTATTCTCCTGCTTCAATTACTGCCATGCCACAAGCTACGCCCCAATTGTGCGTTTCGCACCCCGTGGCAGCAGATTGTTTTTCCTATTGCTCGCTGTCTGTGTCCGTTACAACCTTTATCTCGATGCGAATCACCTTGCCGCAGTTGGGGCACTTCACTACCAACACCGCAGTGCCCAGGCTCAACTGTTCCCCGCCGGTTTGTATGACAACCGTTGGTTGCGTGCCGCCGGCTGCGGCTGGTTGTGCGGATGCGGGGCCAGTCGCCCCTGTCTCGGCGGTCGCCGCTGGAGCCGCTGGCGAGGGAGCGGTCGCCGCGGGCGCCTCCGGAGCAGTCTCTGCGGGTGCTTGCTCGGCGGGCGGTTGAGTAGTAGTCGGTGGCGCAGAGGGCTGCTCGGCCGGTGCCTCCTCCGGTGCGCTCGGCGCCGCCGGCACGGGTTTGCCGCCGGTCAAATCAATCTTGACCAGGAAGTTATCTGGGGAAAAGTCCACGCCGGCCAGCGGGAAGGCGTACACCTGCTGGCTGCCGATCTCCACGGAGCTGGCATGAACCGGCGGCCAGGCCGGAGCCCCGACGTACCGGGTGCCGTCCTTGGTGGTTATCCGCAACTGCGTAACCAGCCAGTTGGGCTGGGCGTCAGTACCCGTGTTTTCCCATTGCGCCTCCAGTACGGCAAGGTCCTTGGCAGCCACCTTGTGGACGGTATCCCCGACTTTTACCGCGAAGTACCCACCATCCTTGAGCATGGTACCGATGCCGGACCCCGCTGCAATGGCAAGCTCGGCCACCTTTATTTCGCCCGTCATCGTGCGCGTCAGCAACATCGCTGTGGCCATAATCAGCCTCGTCAGGTTTTTCACAGTCATCACCCCGCGTTTATGATGGAAAGCTTAGTGCCCCTTGCAACATCTCCACGAACGCCTCTATCCTCACCCGCGTTCTTGCATCCACGGCGCCTGGTCTGTCGCCCTCAATGGTCAACACCGGCACCGATACCCCGCGCTTGATGAGCAAATCCTGTATGCGGCGGAAGCAAAACGCCTGCGTGTAGTGTATCAAGCCCACGATGTTGCGCCGCTGGACTTGCTCGTTGATATCGCGGATGCGCCCGAACACATCGTACGGGTAGGTATAGTTCAAGTATTGTGTCAACAGGTCACAATCTATACTGGGGGCCATCGTGAACTGCCGCTGCACCTCGTGAAACACCACGCGTGCGCCAACCTGCTCGAGCACATCGTGTATGTCGGTGAATATGGGCGGCACCCCGATAAGCCCGATCCGCACTCCCTGCGTGGAGCACGGCCTTTGCTGAACCTCCTCCCAGAAATTCGTCACCTGGCTGGTGAAAGCCTCCACATCCCCGCAGAAATCACTGCAACAGACCTGGTAATAATGATTCTCGAACCCTGTAACGCGCCCTTCGCGCCACGTAGCCTCGTCAATCCTGGCAACAAGCCGCCTCAAGGGAGCCAACGAGGCGCGCACCTGCTCACACTGTTCCCAGCTCACCCCGAAGCGGTCCATCAGCTCCTGCAACTGGGCGCGCAGCAGCGTTGCATTGCGATCGTACGGGAAGGCAAAGGGAATTATCTCTACTCCCTGTGCCTGCAGTGTCTCCATCATCGCGTGCGTCTGGCTGCAGTCCCCCTGGGTGACCGCAATAACCCGTTTGATGCCCATCTGCAGGGCAGTTGCATAGATGCCCTTTATCCAGCCGCAAACGTTGGTAGGGTAGCCGTCCCGCTCTGCCGCCAACACCAGGCGTTCGGCATCCGGGTGCGTGATGAACACGTTGTTGAGGTCCAGTGGCTTGACGCCAGCCGCCAGTAGTACCTCCACTGGAATGGTTGTCGTAATGCCGATTACCTCGTCGCTCACAGCAAGCCCACCAGCCTGTGGCATTGCGGTATGATACGCACATCCTCAAAGTACTGTTGGCACAAGGCCTGCAGCTGTAGCATCAGCCTGGCAGGTGCGGGCCTCACTCCCCCTACAACCGGTGTCACGGGTTGCAACACAAGCGGCACGCTTATCCTGGTGCCCGTTACATTTGAGTATGATGCCCTCACACCTTGGCATACAGCTTCCACCTCGGACGCAGTAACGTCTCCGGTAATGACCATCTTCACCATCGCATTACACTGTTCACAGATTGCCAGCGAGCGGCCGAACACCTCCGGAGGGATGGGCTGCGGTAGCGTTGACGGCAACTTGATGTCCATTGCCACCCAGTCCACGACATGGATGACCTCCGCCAGTTGCTGGGGGCGGTGGCCGGCCGTTTCCAGGTACAGTCGCCTGCCGGCGTCGTGCAGGTAAGAGCCGAGGGCGGCGACAAACCCTGGATACAACAGTGGTTCACCGCCGGTGAGGGCTACCGAGTGGTGCCGGGCCTCGGAGACTTCGTCCAATTCCTTCAACACTGCGAAGCAGTCGGCCGCGGTGAACGGATTCGCAGCGTCTGTGAAGTTTCCCGATGCCGGCGGCCGTTCGATTCGGCACGGTCCTTCGCTGTGCCGGGCCTGCGGCTGATCGCAGTAGCGGCAAGCCAAGTCACAACCCCGCACCCGCACGAAAAGCTGGCGGACGCCCACCAGCAGCCCCTCGCCCTGGGCAGAGGAGAATATTTCATAAAGCGGTGCACTTGTCCCGTAGTCGTTGTTTGCTTGCGTCAGGCTGTCGCCCTCCTGGGTGCGACCTTACCGATCGATGGCGCTACGGCACTGTCCGCACCTTGGTCTGGGCATGCGCGATTCCGGCCATTTCCTGGACATAGGCATCGAGGAGACGTTCGGCGAAGCGCCAGGGATCGATGCCCAGCTCCTGCAGCCCGCTGGCCGGCACAGGAGCTCCTGCCGGGTCCACGTTGATGCCCAGATGTATCAACCCCGACTTGGGCGAGATTGTGGCAATGGAAACAGTGAGCTTACGCTCATTGACGAAGATGTCATCCCCGCTTCGACTCAATCCCTCCGTAACGCCTTCTGCGCGCAGCAGTTCAGCAACCAAGGCGACGAACAGGCGTTGCCGCAGAACCGCCACGGCCAGGTCGGCAGGTGCCTGCTCTGCGATGAAGTGTAACATGCGGGCGGCCACTATTACTGCACCGGCGCGCTGATCCTCCAAGTCCACTAAGTGTTCCGTCGGCACCCGGCATGGCCCTACGAACGCGACGATGGCATCACCGTGCAGGCCGAAATTCTCTGCGATCCAGCCCGACCGAAGCTCACTGCCGTGGTAGGTGACTGGCTGCCGAACCAGCAGGCTGTGTAACATGCGATTCGCGTTGAGGGGTAAGTCTTGCCTGTTCACGCCCCTTCAGCTCCCCGCTAACCCTCCGGCCCAATCAACTGTAACTTCATCATGTTGGTAGTCCCGCGCTGCCCGATGGGCGTACCGGCCGTTATCACCAGCACGTCGCCGGACCGGGCTATTCCCATCTTGACGGCCTGCTGACCGATGCGCTCCATCATCTCGTCCGTGTTGTGAACAGGTTCGATAACAACCGGCTGCACGCCCCAATACAAGCTGCACCTGCGGGCCGTAGTCTCCAGGGGTGTAGCTGCAATTATGGGCACACGCGGCCGGCATTTGGAGGCCAGCCGGGCGGTGAAACCGGACTGGGTGAAGGCAACGATGGCTGTGGCGCCGATATTCTCTGCAGTCTCCGCCGCCGCCCGACTGAGGGCGTCGGCGAATGTCAGGCCCTTTTCCGTAAGCTCCTCGACGCGCAGATGGGGCCCCCGCATCTGCTCCTGTTCAGCGGCCAACACAATCCGCCGCATCATTGTCACTGCTTCCACCGGGTACTTGCCGATAGCCGTCTCGCCCGACAGCATTACGGCATCGGTTCCATCGAATATGGCGTTGGCCACATCTGAAGCCTCGGCCCTGGTAGGCCGCGGGTGGTCTTGCATCGAGTCCAGCATCTGCGTGGCTGTTATTACCGGCACCCGGCGCCTGGAGCAAGCCTGGATAATACGTTTCTGCACTATTGGAACACGTTCAGGGCTTAGCTCCACGCCCAAGTCGCCGCGCGCAATCATCACCACGTCGGCCGCCGTTACGATCGCATCCAGGTTCTCGACCGCCTCGGGCTTCTCCACCTTGGCGATGATAGGCTGATCCCCGCCGGCGGCTGCCACGGCCGCGCGTGCTTGCTCTATGTCCGCGGCCGAGCGTACGAAGCTGAGGGCAATATAATCAACGCCGAGCTTCACCGCAAAATCCAGGTCTGCGCGATCCTTGTCGGTCAACGCCGGTGCGCTGACCTGCACGCCCGGCAGGTTTATGCCCTTGTGCTCTCCCAGCAATCCCCCGGTGATGACCACGCATCGCACTGATGTTGCATCGGTCTGCAGCACCTGCAGCTCTATCAGTCCATCATCAACCAGGATACGGTCGCCGGGCTTGACGTCCCGGGGGAGCGCCTTGTAAGTGGTACTGACGCGGGAAGCATCACCGGCGCATTCGCGGCTGGTGATGACAAACTCGGCTCCCTGCTGCAGTTGCACCGGACCGCCGCCTGCCAGGGCACCGGTGCGGATCTTGGGACCTTGCAGATCCGCTATTACCGCGACGATGTTTCCCACCTCCGCCGCCGCCTGCCGCACCCGTATGAACGCCTCCTGGTGGGTCGCGTGGTCACCATGCGAGAAGTTCAGCCGTGCGGCATCCATCCCCTCCTCGATCATGGCCTTGATGATCCCACTGTCCATTGAGGCGGGGCCGATAGTTGCTATGATCTTGGTCGGATTCGCGATCATTTTCCATTCTGCAGGGGGGTAGCTGCCGGCAAAACGCGGTTCCACCGGCACCGCCATGCTTGGCCGCATCCACGTTTACAATCCGGCTGCCCCTGTGATATAATCCGGGCAACAATGCAATGTTACTTGCGCTGGTGGTGGTTGTCAACTTGTGGGGATGGCGGTAGTGCAACGCCGAAAGCTGCAGGACAAGGGTGCGGACCACATAAGCGCATCTGCGAAGGCCCGGCAGAACGAGGGCGGTGTGCTGCGACGGCCATCATTCCGTGACTGTACAAGACACCTTTATGCCGGCAACCGAGCCGCCGGGGGCAGCGTCGGGCGCCGTAAAAGGGGGCTTTAGGACAGTGCCAGAGGTTAATGCCGAACAGGTATGGCAGAGGGTCGTAGAGCTGCTTAGGGGAGAAGATGTCAATCCTCCGGTGTGGAACGCAGTGTGGGCTGCCCAGCCCGTGACAATAGACGAGAACACCTTCGTGCTGGGGTTTAAGCCGGTTGACATGCACCACGCCAGCTACCTGGAGACTTCGGCCACGCGTTCCATCATCCACAGGCTGCTTAAGCAGGCGGCCGGCCGCGACTTGCAGCTTCGCTGCATCGAGGGCACGACGATGGAGGCGTGGCAACGCACGAAGGCACGCGAGCAGGCTGCCGTGGAACATCTGACAGGTGCTGTTCGCGAACGGACGGAGATACGTACCGCCCAACAACGCTGGGAGAAGTTGGACCAGGATGTAGCGAACGTAATACGGCGCACCCGCACCCGTGGGCTGGCGCTGACCAATGCCAAGCTGTTACTGGAGACCCTGCCCATGATAGCAGAAACGGAAACGGCAGCACGCAGGGCCGCCCCGCAGCTATCCGAGTTGCATGATCGCGAACTCAACCGCATTTTTGATCGCTTGGCGACATCATGCAGTATCTCTGCCACCGCCGTGGCCCTTGAATACCTCCGAGTGATAAGCCGGCGCCAGGAGAAGGCGGAACAATAAGACAGTGCTTGCCTCATGATGCACGGGTAACCAGATGAAGAAGTTATGGCTGGCATGTGCAGTTATATGTCTGTTTGTCAGCGCCGGCAATCGCGCCGGCGCTGATGATGTTCGGAATGTTGACAGGGTTGTGCTCAATGGCCGGCAAATTGTGTGGTTGCAGTCGCCCGTCCTGGATGACGGGTACCTGCTGTTGCCCGCAGATTTCATTGAGCACAGGCTGGGCTTGAGCATCCAACCCACCGACCAGCCGAACGAGTGGCTCATCAGGGGCTTTGGCGCCGCCCTGAAGGTCGCAGCCGGCCGCAAAGCCTATTACCTCAACGACCAGGCGTGCACAGCCCCCTTGGCCCCCCGGTTGCTGAACGGCAGCCTGTACGTGCCGGCACAGCTGCTGGCGACGCTATGTGACCTATCGTTTGAGGTCAAAGCCGACAACGGGATAACTACCTGTGCCTTGTATGTGCCCGGGGCGAATGTTACCGGCATCCGGCACGGGGTCGCTGACAGCCACTGCCGAGTAGTCATCGACCTGGACGCTGCAACGCCGTTTTTGTGGGATCAAGAGGCGAACAAGATCGTAATCCAGATCCCCGGGCCTGCCCAGAAGTCCGCTGATTTCGACATGCTGCAGGTCCTCAATTACCAGGGCCCTGTTCCTTGCAAGGTCACCAGGTCTTGTACTACCGACTCGTTTACGCGGATAGTGATAACGCACCAGCCGGCGCAATCGCAGCGGCTGTTTACACTGGGAGAAAAACCCCGCATTGTGATAGATCTGCAGCGGCCGTCGCCGCCGGCGGTTTCGCAAGCACCTGCCGCTAAGCCTTCGCTGGAACCGCAGCCGCAGCCCTCACCGCCCGAGATCGCCCCCTGGACGCTGCGAGCCTTCACCACGCCTCGCGGGCCGCTGAGAGTATTTGTCTTGAAAACAAACCCCGCGGCCGACAATGTGGAAGTGCGTCCCGCCCTGGCCGGGCCTACCATTCGGCGCCGTGCCAGCGTTCAGCGCATAGCTGCCCGGATGGGCGCCGTTGCTGCCATCAACGGCGGCTACTTCGCCGCGCAAGGCTCGCCGCTCGGCTGGCTGGTAATTGATGGTGAGTGGATAAAGGCTCCCATGTACGGGCGAACCGCTATCGGTTTTTGGCCCGATGGGCGGCTGCGGATGGGGAACGTGACATTTGCCGGCAGCGTCGAATTGCCCAACGGAACCAAGCTCAGGCTTGAAGGCATCAATCAGGGCGCTACGGACGCCAACGGCATTGTCCTGTACACTTGGCGCTGGGGACGAGTACTGGCAGGCGATCGGAGCAAAACCCGGCTGGTGCTGGACGACGATGGCCGGGTGATGGTCAAGGAGGTCTACGGTCGTCCCGTCGAGTTCCCTCGCAGCGGATGCGTGTTGTCAGCCTCCGGTCGCAGTGCCATGTTGCTGCAAGCCGTCAACCGGGGGGACATCATCAAGGTCAGGCTTGGAACCGAACAGGGCTGGGTGGGTGTTAAACATGCCTTGGGGGCGGGGCCGAGGCTGGTGCTGGATGGCAAGCCGTGCGTTACAGCAACTGTCGAGCGGTTCAAGGCTGATGTTCACGGCGGCCTGTCGCCGCGCTCGGCGATTGGTTTTACGCGTGATGGGACAGTCATTCTGGCCGTGGTGGAACCGGCCGCTCCAGATGTCAAGGGGGTAACGCTTGACGAGTTGGCCACCATCATGGCCAAGCTGGGCGCCTGGCAAGCCATGAACCTGGATGGAGGCGGGTCGTCCACCGCCGTCGCCCGCAACGGCAAGGTCATCAATCAGCCGGGCGACGGCCGGGCGCGGCTGGTCTCCAACGCAATTGTTGTAATACCCAAAGCCTCCACACCCCCGGCCCGCGAGTAAGTCCGGCGGCACCTATCGGTCGCAAGTCTTCACGTAAGCCACTTTGCTACAGGTGGTAAAAGTGCGTCGTCTTCACGTAGTTCTGGCTCTCTTGGTGATAGGGATTGGCTTGGCGGGCTGCAACCGCCAGGTGCAGTACAACCGCCGTCATGGCGCCGTTTCCCGCCAGGAACTCATGGCCCAGTACCCCTGGCTTGAGCAGACATTTGATAGCTGGGCGCTGAACGTGGACCTCACCGACAATCCGCCCGGCTGTGCGGAGCTGGCAGCCTATCCGGTCGGCAACGGCTATTGTTTCGGCTTCGAGGGCAGCCGGTATCCCCTCAACGCGCTCAGCAACCTCGTCGGCCCTGATTACCAGAGGGCCGGGCCGCTGTGGCAGGCTACTCCCCTGTTGCGCCTGCGCGGCCGACCTGTGCTTTTCACCCGACAGCGTGTTGCATGGGTCAAGCAGGCCCCGATAGTGACCACCTCCTCATCTACCGCCGAGGGCTTGCGGCTGGAAACTTTCGATTTAGCGGTTCCAAATGCTCCGTGCATTGTGCGCGTGTTCGTAGTCAGCAATGAAGGGAAACGGACGCAAGGGCCTATCGAGTTGGGGATGGTTTTCAACCTGTCGGCCACTGATTTGGACGGCGAGGCTCTTCTGACGGCTGGTTCCCGGAGGCTGCGTGTCGGCGTCCTGCAGGGCAAAACGTCATTCGCCAGGGAGTTGTCACCTGCGCCGCTGCCCGACAGCATACCGCGCGATGCCCGTCTCAGCGTAGCTGCTGCCGGCGGTGGCGTAGTTTGCCCACTTGGGAGCCTGCGTCCCGGCGCATGCGTGGCAAAGGTTGCCTACTTGTTGTTTTCCCGCTCCGAGCAAGATGAACTCAAAAGCCTCAGTGTATTGCAGGAGAAGGGCCGGGACCCGTTTGCCCTGCTGGAGGATTGCCGCCGGGCATGGCTGAAGGAATTCGGCAACACCGTCCAAGTAGTCTGCCCCGACGAGCGCATACCCAGCCTCCTGGAGATCCAAAAGCGCATTATCGCTTCGCAGCAGGCCATTGCCGGGGGCTTTTCACCGATGGACAAGTACTCCCACCTGTGGGTGCGCGACAGCAACGGCCCCATCCGCTTCATGCTGGCAATCGGTGCCCATGAACGTGTCCGCAAGGCGTTGGAGTACCACTACCGCGGCTGCGCACAGCAGGGAAAGATCGGCAACAACATGCCGCTTAATCTCAAGCTCTCCCGGCCGCCTGCTGAGTATGACTGGAGCCGGGTTCCAGTCGAGCGCGCCGAGGTCCCCAGCTTTGTCGTGCTGCAGCGATACTGGTACCTGCAGCACAGCGGCGATACTGACCTCGTTGACGAGCAGCTTGGCATGCTGCGCCGCTGCATAGCAGGCCAGCAGGTTGATGAACGGGGCAGGCTGCCGTTCCACGGCGACGAGACGTATCGCTTCCCGGGTTACAATCTGTTCAATGCCGGCTACGAGATGCCTGATTACGTGAGCCTGGAGACCAGCTCGGCCGACTCGGCTTTTGAATACTGCGCGGCGGCGCGGGCGCTTCACCGCATGGAACAAGCCTGCGGCCGAGCGGACCAGCTTTCATCGCCGGCAGAGCGGGTCGCACGGACACTAGAGAAGCATTATTGGCAGCCCGACAAGGGCTTTTACGCGCCGGCGATGTCGGATTTTTCCTTCCAGGTGCACAGGTACCCATTCGCACCCATCAACATGCGGCCGATATGGATAGGTTACGGCAGCCCTGATGATGAACGCCAGCAGCAAAATGTCATCAACTCGCTGGCGTACTTGTGGAACGAGGACGGAACTGCCAGGACAACTCCAAGCTGCGGCTACTATGTCACCATGACGCCGGGCTATGTGCTGTATAACCTGGCGGCAATCGGCCACCCGGCCGCGGAAAAAGCGCTTGAGGGCGTGCTGCTGGCCGCGGAGGCGTCGGGTGGTTATGCTGAGATGAACCAGCCCGACAATAAGCCCTCCGATAGGGTGTGGGGCGAACATCGCATCCGTCCATGGGAAGGTGGCATCAATTGCCAGGCCATTCTCTACTACCTGACCGGCTTTGAGCCGGATGCTCCCGCCATGGAAGTGTCGTTGCGACCGCAAATGCCCGCGGCCTGGGAACACATGCGTATCGAGAACCTGCGGGTGGGCGACTGCCGTCTGTCGCTGGAAATCAAGGACGGCATATACACCGTCCGCCGAGCTGATGACGGCGTCGAAGGTACGCTGAAAGTCAATCTCACCGTGCCGCTTGCCGGCAAGGTGAAAAGGCTGTTGGGCAACTGGAAGCAGTACGGTGGCAGGCAGGCTAGGCAATTCGAGCGCTACGGGCGACATTGGCTGAGGGTGGAGGGTATCAAGTTGCCGCCGGAAGCGGAGGTACAGGTGGGGTTGGAATATGCGGGCATGTATGCGCCCCCGGAGCCTGTGATACCGGCAAAAGCACGCTTTGTCTACGGGCCCTGCCATGTGCCCGAGGGTGTTGACACAATTGTCTTGACTTGGAGCAAGGAAACGGCTGCAGGGTACGAGAAGGAATTGGGAAACAAAGTGCTGGTGCTTGACACGAAAATCGCCTGGCCGGCTGAGTACCTGCGCTCGGCGTTGTTCAGGGACGACGGTACAAGGCGGGTGAGGGTTCTTATCACGGACCTGTCGCGCTATCCGGGGGCGTTCAAGACCGTTGCCTTCTGGTCGGAGGGCCCCGGCAAGAAAGTCCTGGACGAGTTCACCGCTGCCGGCGGCATTGTACGGGAACATCCCAACCCCCAACCGCTGCCTCCCATCTACAGCGGACAGGTGGCCCAGCAGTTGCGTTGAAATCACCCGACAGCAGCAGGCAGCGACATGGCCCTGCTAGCGTGGCCACATCCCGTAGGTGACCAAGTAGTTGTAGCCGAAATGATTCAGTACCAGTAGCTTGGCGCACAGCACGGCTATCACCAGGAGAAGAGATCCGACGTCCCGGCAGAAGTGATTGCAGAACCACACTCGCTGCCACGAGAAGTGATTGGCGGCTGCATTGCCGGCAGGGCGAAGCGGCCGCAGGCGAGGCAGAAGGCGGGGCACTTGTTGCTGGTAGGCCTCATACTTGGTGCCGAATACCTCGCGCAGGAATTTCTCCTCGCCCCGCAACGTGTACCAGTAGGTGCACACTACCAGCGGAAGAGTGGCTATCGTGAAGAAGAAGTTGTTGGCAAGTATGTATAATCCGAGGGCGATGACCAGGTTGGCCAGGTACAAGGGGTGTCGCACGTGGGCGTAAGGCCCGGATATACACAATTCCGCGTTCTTTGTCAGGTATCCGCTCGCCCACACACGTATCAGGAGCCCGAGCACCAGGAACGGGAGGGCAACGACAACAGTCTGCCAGGCAGGAGTGGCGAACGCCACCAGTGCCAGAGCCGCCAGCAAATGTAACCGCCCGCGCCACCGTCCCCATTTATATTCTTGATGCGGCTTTATCTTGGTGTTTGTTGCAGGCATGCGTGATACAATCGTAAACTGAGCGGGCTTCAACGTCAAGTGTATTGTTCAATTGTTCAATTTAGTTTTCCCAGGAGGTTACAGCATGCATAAAGTGACTTTTATACCCGGCGATGGGACGGGCCCGGAGGTGGCGTGGGCCATGCGCCGTTGCGTGGAGGCTACCGGCGTGCAGATCGAATGGGAGGAGTGTAACGCTGGCCTGGACGTGATGGAGGAAAAGGGCACTCCCTTGCCCGACGAAGTGCTCGAATCGATCCGCCGCAACAAGGTTGCTATCAAGGGCCCGATTACCACCCCCGTCGGCACCGGGTTCAGGAGTGTCAATGTGGCCTTGCGCAAGCAACTGGACCTTTATGCCTGCCTGCGACCCTGCAAGTACTACGAGGGGGTCAGGTCCCGCTACCAGGGGGTGGACATCGTCGTCGTCCGCGAGAACACCGAGGACCTCTACGCAGGCATCGAATTTCAGCAAGGCACGCCGGAGTGTGAGCAGGCACGAGCAGCCATTGAACAGCTTAGCGGAGCGGCGATCCGGCCTGACTCGGGCATCAGCATAAAGCCGATCTCTGAATCCGCCAGCGAGCGGATAGTGCGTTTCGCCTTTGAATATGCCATTGCAAACGGCCGCCGCAAGGTGACGGCGGTGCACAAGGCCAACATAATGAAGTTCACCGACGGATTATTCCTGGAAGTCGCCCGCCGCGTTGCCCAGGAGTATGCTTCCTCGGGCATTGAATTCGAAGACCGCATTGTAGACAATATGTGCATGCAGCTTGTGCAAAAGCCGGAGCTGTACGATGTACTGGTGCTGCCCAACCTGTATGGTGATATCATCAGCGACCTGGCGTGCGGCCTGGTGGGGGGGCTGGGAGTGGCGCCTGGTGCCAACATCGGCGATGAGATCGCGGTCTTTGAACCTACTCATGGTAGCGCACCCAAGTACAAGGGTCTAAACAAGGTCAATCCCACGGCCACTATCTTGTCCGGGGTGATGATGCTGCGCCACCTCGGCGAGGAGGAGGCGGCCGACAAGCTGGAACGTGCCGTCGCGCAGGTCATCAAGGAGGGCAAGTTCGTGACGTATGACATGAAACCTAATCGTGATGACCCCACAGCCGTCGGCACCAGCGAAATGGCTGACGCCATCATTGCAGCAATGAACCAGCGCGGCGGTGATGAGAAGTGAACATGGCATTAGGAGGGAGTGTCATGGGTAAAGCACTGATGTTTTCCGTCGCATTATTACTCGTCGCCGGCTGCGCGTTGCCGGCCAGGACCGTGGCAGTAGCCCCCGGCGGCGATGACAATGCCGCCGGGACGACGCAAGCCCCGTTGGCGACCATCCAGCATGCAATAGAGATGGCCCAGCCGGGCGATACCGTCACCATTGCACCAGGGGTGTATGACACCCCGCTGCGGATAGAGGACAAGCACGGCACCCGCTCTGAGGTCTTGCGGATTGTTGCGGAGGAGGGGGCTGTTATTGACCTGCAAGGCCGCGAGGGGCCGGCGGTGCAGATCCGGCGTTGTGAATGGGTTGTCCTCGAAGGGCTGTTTGTGCGCAATGTGGGGCGTTGCTGGGGTGGGATTGTACTGCAGGATTGCCGGAACTGCCGGATCAGCAACTGCCTAGTGGCAACCGGCTCCTCGGTGGGTATCATGGGATCGACGCTCGCTGATTGCTACATTACGCACAACGTGTGCCTGCACAACGATGCCGGCATCTACATCGGTGGTGGGTCAACGCACAATATCATCGAGGGAAACCTGTGCGCCTTCGGCGATGCCAGCAGTGAAAACGCCGACGGCATCGCATCCAGCGATTCACGCGCAAACATCTATCGCTACAACGTCGCGTATCACAATAATGATGACGGCATCGACATGTGGACAAGCGTGTCCAACCTCCTGGAGCTGAACTTTTCCGCTCGCAACGGCGATACCGACAGGGGCGACGGCAACGGCTTCAAGCTGGGCGGGCACTGGGGAGACAAGAGAGACGTCGTTTGGTTTGGAGGCCATCACCTCGTCCGCTGGAACGTTTCGGCCAACAACATGCATACCGGCTATACCAACAACGGCAGCACAGGTAACCAGTTCGAGGGGAATGCCGCGTTTGGTAACGGCACCGGTTGGCAAGATGTGCAAATCAGCGGCGGACCGGCAGAGGCCGCGGCATTGATGGCGCGTATCCGGGCCTACTGGCAACGACAGATCGCCGTCGGCCGTGTGAACTGGCAGCGTGCGATGCGTGAGTATCCGCGTGAGTTTTCCGAGGCCCTCAAAGCCTTGGGCATAGAGCTGGCCAGCCCGCAGCAATAACAGACAGTACCTGTCGGAACCGGCAGCAGGCGATTATCGTCTAATCAGCCGATATTTGCATTTACCCGCCGGGAAAGGATAGAAGGAATGATCGCACCCCGTGCCCTTGCTCTAGGGATACTGCCGTGGATAATCGTCGCCCTGGCAGGCTGTGGTGGGGGAGGGCTTCCCTCGTTCGATTACATCAGCATTACTCCTGACGACTTTGCTGCCAGGCCGGGTGACAATATCCAGTTCCGAGCCTATGGGCGCTATAACAACAATCCGGCGGGGCGCGACATAACCGACAAGGTGACCTGGAGCAGCAGCGATCCCTCGGTCGGCGCCGTTACTCCCCAAGGCATGTTCGTAGCGGTAGGGGAGGGGGTCTGCCAGATAAGCGCCGGCTACCGCAACCTGCCGCCGGCAACCACGGAGGTTACGGTAGCGGCCCCGGGATTGCTGCCGACCGCCGATTGGTATCCGCTTGGGTTCGGCTATCGCTGGACATATACCGGCACGCAGGTCAATCCCGGCCAGGTCGGCCCTGCCCAGGAGATTACCCTGACAATCCTCATAACCAAGCAAGTGGTCAGGGAGGGGCTGGTATGGTGGGAGCTGACCATCAGCGGGTCGGACCCCGGCGCGCCGCCGCGCTACATGTACATACGTCATGATGAAGACGGAATGGTTGAATGGTTGAGCGACGAGGAACCGGTCCACCGGCTGAAGGACCCCTTGATAGAGGGCCATAATTGGCTCGACCCCAATTCGGCGGAGCACCGGTTTACGATCGAGTCGACGACGGACGCAGTCGTCGTCCCCGCCGGCAGCTTTGACAATTGCATCCGGCTGCGCGAGCATGAAGGCCGCGGCGACCCGCCCTTCGACGTGGTCGCCTGGTTTGCGCAGGGTGTCGGCATCGTCAAGGAGCAAACCTGGGTGGAGGACCAGATGATCGAGGAGCAGGAACTGGTATCCGTCGAATTCGGCCCGCCGTAGCTGCGGGAGATGAACACGGCCTAAGTTTAAGACGAAGAGAAGTCGGCTTGTGGCCGGGTACCGAACAACCGAAGGGCGTTACCCCCTAGTACCAGTTGCCGCGTGGTGTCATCCATCTTCAGCGCTTGCACTTTGTGCAGGCGGTAGCGTATCAGCACCGTCCCGCTTGCCCCCCAGCCGAAATCGCTGCCGTACATGATTCGTTCAGCGGGCACGGTATCCACGATGCTTTGCATCGCCAGCATCGAGGGGCCGGACATCGTCAGGTAGACATTCGGCCACTCGCAGGCGATATCACGTGCTTGCCGCCACTGGTCGTTGTTGCCGGCGTGTCCGAGGATAACCGTCAGCTCCGGATAGCGCCGCGCCACGTCGGCGCACTGCAGCGTTGACGCGTACGGCGGGCTGCCGTCGTGAAAGGTAATAGGGATTCCCAGCTCGGCGCACACTTCGTAGAGAGGGTCCATGTACTGGTCCGAGCAGGAGAAGCCTTGCAGCCAGGGATGCAGCTTCAAGGCCCCGATACCTAGTACCTCGTAGCAGCGCCGCACCTCGTCGGCCGCGTCCGCCTCGCGGGGGTTAACCACGCACATCGGCCAGAAGCGGCCCTCGAAGGGCTTCGATATGGCGGCTAGCAAGTCATTGTACTGCCGGTGGGAATGGCAGTCCGAATACAGCGGTGCACTCAATGACCCCGCCGCCCCGTCCACGCCCTCTTTACTCATTGCCTCGAGGAATTGCCCCAGCAGCTTGCGCCCCGCCTCTACGCCGTCCGAGGTCGACACGGGCGGATGCGTGTGGCAATCAATAATCATCGTCCTTCTCCTTCACCGAGTAGCCGCAGTATCGTATGACTGAGCACTACCTGTCGCTGTTGCTCATCAGGCACTGCGTCGGTAATCTTTTCCAGTTCGACCGCGTAGGAATTCTGGGGAAAATCGCTGCAGAAACACAGCCGTTCCGCCCCCATTGCCTGGCAGTACCGGGCAATAGCGCTGGGAGCGTTGAGACTGGTGTCCAGGAAAATGTTGGGCATGCCGCCGATTCCGACAATCATGTCATTCCAAAAGTCGGTCGTGCCCGAATGGCCCATTATGAAGTTCACGTCGGCAAAGCGCCTGGCCAGCATGGTAAGTTGCAGCGGTTCAGCGCAAATCATGGTGGCAGTGTGCACGTAGACGACAAGTCCGTATTCAGCGGCTACCTCGATGAGTGGATGGACGAGGTCATCGCTGATAACGAAGCCCTGGATTTTGGGATGAAGCTTCAGGCCCCGCGCCCCCTCGGCGGCAGCCCGCTTCAACTCGGCCACCGCCTTGGCCCCATACCACGGATTGGCCGTGGCGAACGGGACAAAGCGGTCCGCGTGCCGAGTGCTTTCGGCCAGGACGTAGTCATTGCCTTCCCGATTCTCCACTGCTATGAAACGGTCGACCGGACAGATAACAGCGCGGTCTATTCCGGCCTCGTCCATTGCCGCCAGGAGCTGGTCGGGTTTCACGGAATGGTATACACCGATGCCGAGGTGGGCATGGCAATCTATGATCATGAGATTTCCACCACCTTGGCGCCGCAAGCGCTGTCATAGATCGCCTCCGCCAGCTTCAGGGCGCGAACGCAGTCTTCCAGCTCCGGTCCCCCTTCGGCCAGCCCGATGCACTTGCGCGCGAAGTGGCGTATTTCACCAAGGTACCCCATCAATTCATTCTCGTCTCTTGCGGCAGGTCCGGTCGGCCGCCACTGGCGGTGCAGCTTCCCGCAATCGCCGGGGACCCGCGTCCAATCCCGGCCGCCTTGCACTTCCACGTACAGGCCGTCATCCACCTGCACCATGCACCCTGTGCCTATCAACTCCAGTCGTTCGTCGAAGTCGCGCCACGGCTGGATTGCCTCCAGGGTATTGAAGTTCAATTGGCCGATGATGCCGTTTTGGAACTCGATGTTTGCCAGATATCCCATCAATTCGTGTTCTACTTCCTTGAACAGGGCGTGCACTCGCCGGGCGGGTCCGGCGAAGAACTGCACTAGGTCACACAGGTGCACGTTCTGGCCTACCAGGAAGGCGCGCTTGGCCTCCATGCCCCACAAATCCGGGTAGGGTCCCTGGCTGAACTTGCCGACAATCATGTTCAGGCTGCCGAACTCTTCGCGCGCGATCAGTTCTCCGGCAAGCGTGTAGGCCGTGGAAAAACGCTTCATGAAGCCGACCTGGCCCCAGGTATTGTGCTGCCGCGCAATGTCAGCCAATTCCTGGGCCTGTGCCGCGGTGTTGGCACTGGGCTTCTCGACGTATACCGGGATGCCTCTGCGCAGCACGCGAGGGGCCAGCTCGTACTGCTGGGGTGCCGGGCCGATGACAAACACGCCGTCGAGTTGCTCCTTGTCAAGCATCTGCTCCAGGTCGGTGTACACTCTCTTCGCCCCCCACCGCCGCTGAGCCTGTTCGGCGCGTTCGCGCACGATGTCGCAGGCTGCCACGAACTCGATTTCCGGAATCCAGGGGATGTTGGGCATCGCCCTGTTGCTGGCAAATCCCCCGCAACCGATAAATGCTATCCTCGCCTTCGGCTGTTCTGACATTCTCCGTGCTCCTCTGCTTGGTGTGGTTTTACAGCTCAAGCCATGTCCCCAGGCCCTTGCTGCGCGCCAGCTCATATATGCGCGGAGCTACCGCCATATCCTCAATAGCTACGCCTTGGTTCATGGCCATGATGCGCTCCTGAGGGCTTTCGCGAGCGGGCTTTTTGCCTGCCACAATTTCACCGAGGTCGGCATACAGCGGCGGATTGTCGGCGAAGTACCCCAGGTCCACCTTGTAATGGGTGTACTGCGCCGCATCGTCGGTGACGAACTTGTCCATTTCCGCCATCGCCTGCGGCGCCCAGTAGGTGTCGTAATCCACCGCTGACACGAACGCCCCGGGCTTGATCCAGCCCGCCTGGAAGGTATTCTGCGGGGTTCTGAGAATCGGCGCACAACTGACCACGATGTCCATTCCATGCGCCACCTGCTCCGGAGTATCCACCGGCTGGACTTCCATGCCCAGCTTATTGCTCATTTCTTCTGCATAGACTTCGGCCCGGCCTCGCTCAATATCGTAACACCTTGCTGTCGCCAATGCAGGGAGGACAACCTTAATGGCTTCCAAGTTGGAGCGGCCCTGTACGCCGCAGCCGAAAATACCGATGCTTTCACTGCCCGGATCGGCCAGGTACCTGGCGGCGACGGCGCTGGCTGCACCGGTCCGCACCGCCGTTATCCACGTGCAGTCCATCACGCTGATGGGAAGGCCGGTGCCGGGATCATTCAGTATTAGCAGCCCGGATATCTGCGGAAGATTCTTCGCCGGGTTGGCAGGATAGCCGGCCACCCATTTCAGACCTGCTGACTTGAGGGTGGGTATCCAGGCCAACATTGCGTTGAGGAAGCTGTCCTCGGCCGGATGTATTCCGGGCTTGGGAGGCATCTCCACGCGCCCTTCGCCCTTGTCCCGGAAGGCTTGCTCTACGCGCTCTATCACTTCGGCCATCGTCATTCGCGCCGCAATCACGTCTTGCCGGCTGAGGTACAGCATCTTCATTGTGCTCATCTCCCCGTGAGGCGATTGGCGGGCAGAAAACCATCCTGTGCGCAAAAAACACATTGAAATCTTCGGTCAATGGGGGCATAATACCTGCATGTTCGAACCACAGAAATACGATGCGTGGTACGACACGCCGGTAGGGGCCGCCACCCTGCAATCAGAATTCGCCCTCCTGTCGAGGCTGTGCCCCCTGCAGAGACAGGATCGCGTGCTGGAGGTCGGCTGCGGTACCGGCCGCTTCGTTGGTTGCATCGCCCCTTCCGTATCGGTGGCGATTGGAATTGACCTTGCCTTCCCGTTGGTGGATTTTGCGCGAAGGCGGGTCGAGGCAGCCAACTTCGCCGTCGCCTCCGCTGCCGCCTTGCCGTTTGCGGATGACGAATTCGACCTTGTCTTCGAATGCACCATGCTCGGCTTCGTGGAAGAGCCGG
>JALGVG010000199.1 GCA_029819875.1 Candidatus Zipacnadia bacterium
ATCCCTCGTTGTGTGTTTTGGGACAGGCAGCGGTCCGGGTCAGTTGCGCGCCGTGCTTCACAGTGGTATCGGCCCGAACACCGGACAGGGTAAGCCCGCGGCATCGCGAAGGTTTACGGTCGGGTTGAGACCCTTTCCATACCACAACACCGCACCTTCGGGCAGCGGCTGCCGCAAGCCCAGTACGACGGTCTGCGGGCCGGCGACCTTCCGTGTCGGAATCGGTACCTGCCTTCCAGAAGCCTCGATAGTAAAGCCATGGAAACCTGTGCGCGGCCGCAAGTTGCCATTAACTTCACTGAACCTCACCTCCACCCACAGGCGGTCCTGGCTGACCTTCGCCGCCTGGAAGCGCGGCCCCAGTTTCTGTGACTTGTTTCCGTAAATCAGGCGGTCGGCCAGCCGTGCCAGGCGCACGCCGAGAACTTTCTGGCTTGCCGTGCTCAGGTGGATTCCGTCGTCCAGTTGCAGGTCCACGGCGGAGACGGTCGCCACGTTGTCCAGCTCGTTCTCGATGGCTACCTGGTCAGTCTGCACCTTGTTCCAATGAGGGAATCCGTCACCGCCATAGTACGGCCCCAGTTGAACCACCAGGAAGGGAAGTTGCGGTTGGCTCAGGTCACGGCGCATCGCTTCGATGAAGGCTTTCAGGTGCTCGAGGTAGCGAAGGCCGTCCTCGGTCGCCGCGTCTGATTCTCCTTGGTACCACAGGCACCCCTTCACCCGTCCTCCCACGGCCTTCACGCGCCTTATCATAGACCCGTACAACGAGTTGCCGCCCTCGCCCAGCTTGGCGGGACTCCATTGCTCCATGCTGGTCCCGCCCTGCGAGCAGATAATCAGGCCTACTGGCACACCCTGCCGCTTGTAGACCTCCTTGCCGAAGCGGACACCGGGGCCGGCCCCACTGGTGCGAAAGTCGCGGTCTTCTTGTATTGCTGCTTCGCGTTCGCGTCCGTTAAGTCGCCAATGAACAGGGTCAACTGCCTCGTTATACCAACACAGCGGGTCCCTGGCTACCGCCCAGCGGTCGTCGAAGTAAAAGCAATGTACCATCCGTGACGGCGCCTCGGTACCGGCCAGCTTTCCCCACCCGTCCATGTTTGACTGTCCTGCCAAGATGAACAGGTCTCCGACCAGCAAGTCCCTGACGACGGCGACCTGCGTGCCGATGCGCACTTGTAACTCGTATGGTCCCCCGCTTGCGATACCGCGCAATGCTCCTTTGAATGCTCCTGCCCGCAGCTTGCCTACAAGTTCCCATTCGCCGCTTGCTGCTTGCCCTGGAGCCACGATGCGTGCATATACCTGCTCGTCTTGCTCGCCCTCCGCGGTCACCTCAATGGGGATCTCGGCTAGGCCTTGTCTGTTGCGCTGAAAGACTGCATGAGTCGCTGGCGAGTGTATTACCATCCCGACTGCCTCGTTGTCAGTTACCTGAATTATTGCTGGAAGTACGAGGGGAAGTTTCTTCGTGCGGCTGGCGGCAACCTGCGTGCCGCTCGAGTTGTTGGAGTGTTCCAAAAACGCAGCGGGGCCAAGGCCTTCTTGCACCGCATGTCGGCGTCTCAAGCAACTTCCTGTGACTGCATCATGCGGGCTTGCTTACGCTCGAGCACCTCGTGGAGGGTTGTTGCCAACTGGTGGATGTTGTACGGCTTTGCCACGACGCCGCTGAAGCCGTACTTTTCATATTCCGTAATTGCCGGATCGTTCCCATAGCCGCTGGAGACGATGGCCGTAACCTCGGGGTCCAGCTCGATAAGCTTGATGATCGCTTCCCGGCCTCCCATTCCGCCGGGGATTGTCAGGTCCATTATGACGGCATCGAACGGCCGGCCGGCATCCAGCCCTTGCTTGTATAACTCAACCGCTGCGGCACCGTCCCTTACTGTCTGCACCTCGTAGCCCAGCCCTCGCAGCATGTCTCCGGCTGCCTCCAGGATGAGGTCCTCGTCGTCCACCAGTATTATACGCCCCTTGCCCTGCGGGGGCGAGGCTGTGACCTGCGCCTTGCTTTGGGGCTGCTTTTCGCAGGCCGGCAGGTAGACGCGGAACGTACTGCCGGCCCCCACCTGCGACTCCACGTCAATGATGCCGCCGTGCTGGCTGACAATCCGGTAACCGATGGCCAGCCCCAGCCCGCTGCCTTTTTGCTTGGTGGTAAAGTACGGGTCAAAAATCTTGGACAGATGTTCCTGCGGAATGCCGACGCCTTCATCCTGGACGGTTATTCTTACGTATTTGCCGGCAGGCAGCGGCAGGCCCTCGCCGCTCCCGACAGCAACGTTTTCCGCGCACACTCTCACCGTCCCGCCTTCAGGCATGGCTTGGTCCGCATTGATGACCAGGTTGCTGATAACCTGGTGAATCTGCCCCTCGTCCGCCTCCACCGCCCACAGGTCATCAGCCACCTGCAGCTTGCAACACACGTTGGAGCCGCTGAGGGCAAAGCAGGTGACATCGTTGAGTAGTTGGGCCATCGAAATCGGTTTGCGCACCGGTTTATTGCGCTTTGAGAAGGCGAGCAATTGAGTGGTCAAGTTCTGCGCTCGCGAGGTGGCGCTTTCCGCCTCGATCAGCCTGCGATACAGCTCCGCACCGGGGACCGTGAGGCTCTTGGCGAGCGTGATGTTGGACCATATCGCGGTCAGAAGGTTATTGAAATCATGGGCCAGCCCACCGGCAAGCAATCCGATGGATTCAAGCCTCTGCGCCCTTTGCAGCTCCTCTGTCATCTTCTTCTCCATGGTTATGTCGCGAAACACCAACACCACGCCGAGGATATTATTGTCCTTGCCGGTAATCGGCGCCGCACTATCGGCGATCACTCTCTCGGTGCCGTCCCTGGCTACAAGCACCGTGCCGTTGGCCAGGCCGACGACCTTGCCTTCCCGCAGGACGCGGTGAACGGGATCCTCGCACCTTTCCCGTGTCTTTTCGCTGATAATTTGGAATATGTCGGCGAGCGGTCTGCCCAGCGCTTCCTCTTGGGACCAGCCGGTGAGGGCCTCGGCCACCCGGTTGACCAACTGCACTTTTCCCTCCACGTCCGTGGCGATTACTGCATCCCCGATGCTGCGGAGGGTGACCCGCAGGCGCTCTTGTTCCATCATCAATGCGTTCTCGGCCCGCTCATGCCTGGCCACGAGCGCCGATATGAGAATCCCAAACACAATGAAACACAGCAGCAATACAATCCGCCTCAGGAACTCCGGCTCGGAAACACGGGGAAACATTATTTCCCAAAACGGGGTCGAGGGCAACTGAGAGTAGTGCTGGATAGCGTCTATGACCCACGTGGCTACCCCGGCAATGAATGATCCAATTATAGTTCTGTGTTCCGCTTTCATGGGTCTGCTTGCCTGTCTGAAGCTGCTACGTACAACTTCGGCACTTCGTTACTCGGACTTTACCAGGTTGTATCTGGGCTGTGCAGTCCGTGGTAACCCTTACTGAAGGGATGGTTAGCGCTCTTGTCGAAGGTAGTACAGATGTCTATCACTAGTCGTACCGCTGGCTGAGGCTGTCTTTTCCGGCAACTTATCGGATACTAGGTGATACGAATTATGAGCGAACCATGTGAGAAAGTGACAATAGCCTTTGATGACAACGTTGGAGAAGCAATCCGCGTGCGGAGTGGGAGCCGTGGAATATGGCGCATCACCTATCAGGCGGGAGCGCGTGGCATCAAGCCAGGTGGAGGCATTAGAATCTTCCGCGAGACACACAAGTTTCACCTGGGGATGGTGAAGCAGACGGAGGATCCGAACGGCGAGGATTACTGCGCCGCCGGCAGTGATGGGCCCACCGTCCAGCTACATGACGTGCCCCTGTTTTACAAGCGCCTGTACATTGCACGCCTGGTCGTCGACTCCCCGGGCCTTCAGGCCGGCCAACACCTGTGGTTCACGTGCGGCACCCGTAAGTTCCCGGCCACTGTCTTGCCGTTTGAGGAGACGGTCAATACCAGCGTTTCCCTACCCCCCTGGTTGTCAGCGTAGTGCCCGGGCCGGCCGTAAAGGTCACGGCTGTGGTGCCCTCGGTTGTCGCTGTCGGGGAAAGTTTCCCTATAAAAGTCAGGTTCGAAGACCGCGACAGCAATCCGCGCGCCCCCTATACCGGCAAGGTGCGTTTCGAATGCGATGATCCCGAAGCTGTCTTGCCCCCGGAGTACGAGTTCACCGCTGACGATGACGGGTGGCACGTGTTTGAGGGTTGCCGCTTGGGTACGGAGGGTGTGTGGCGGATCCGGGTCGTAGCCGCCGGCCTGCCGGTAGCGCTCAGCAACCCCGTTGCCTGCCAAAGCACGCCGCAGTTGCGCGTCTACTGGGGAGATATGCACAACCACACCCAGTGGTGCGATGGCACTGACACGGTCGAATATGTCTACCAGTTCGCCCGCGACCAGGCGTTTCTCGATGTCTGCTCGTGCAGTGAGCATATCTCCAACCAGCCGCCGGATTGGCCGATCGAGGTCATAGACAAGCCCCCGGCCTCCTCAGCCGCGCTGTGGGCCGAAGAACAAAAACAGACGCAAGCCTACAACGACCCGGGCAGGTTCGTAACCTTCTTGGGATACGAGTTTACCCCCTCTGTAATGTCGCATCCTGACAACGCCGACCACTGCATATGGTTTCTCGATGATAACCATCCTTTGGTTATTCACGACAATATCGAGGTGCTCGGCAAAATGCTGCTCGAGCACGAAGCGGTGATGGCTGCGCACGTGGGCGGCCGGTTCACAAAGTGGCAGTACGAGGTGCCGGCCGAGGTAATGCCGATCGTGGAAATCGCCTCCATGCACGCACACGCCGAATGGTTTGTCCAACAGGCGCTGCAAAAAGGCCTCAAGATGGGCATCGTGGCGATGAGCGACGGGCACATGGGGCGCCCGGGCTACGATGTATGGGCGCGCCACGGGCGCTCAGGTCTGCGCAAGCGTGCCTTCTCCGTGCAAAGCGGCATTACCGCCTTCCTGGCTCCCGCGCTCGACCGGCCGAGTATATGGGAGGCCATCAAGTCCCGCCGCGTTTATGCGACCACGGGAGCGCGAATCTTGCTGTACTTCTCCTGCGCAGACGCTGTCGGTGGGCAAGAAGTGACGGTATCCGGCACCCCGCAGTTCCACATCCGCGTCCACGGAACAGCGCCTCTTGACCGTGTTCAGATAATCAGGAGAGACCGCCTGGCCCACACCTTCGAACTATCTCCGGTCGTGACCGGCAAGGAACCCGTCTGGGATGCCGAGTTGACCTGGACCGATCCCCGACCGCTGGCGGCGGAGGCATATTATTACGTCCGTGTGACGCAAAGCGACAATCACTTTGCCTGGTCAAGTCCCATCTGGGTCACTTGCACGACGGGGATGGACCCGGCCGCTGATGGCCTGCCGCCCTGGAACGAAGACATCTGGCCGCCCTACAAGGAAGAAGACGTGGATTACATGCCACGCATCAAGGCTCATCTCAAGCAACGAGGCTGTGACAAGCGCTTCGTGGAGCTGGAGCAGGTCGGGGTTTTTGAGGAGCCGCGGGGAAGATATGTACTCGTGCGCGGGCGGGACGCCGAGCGCGGCATGCGCCCCATGCACCTGCACTACTACCTGGGCTTTGACGACGAGCGCCTCTACGTCAGCGCCGGTTGGGCCGACTACGGGCAAATGAGCAATATCTAGCCGTCAGCCGCAAAGGCTGCCGGCATCAAGTCCCTGCATGGACTGTACGATACCTGGGGCGCAGCGCTGCGATTATGCGCCTTGACACCTTGCGCCGCCTAGTTATCCAGCTCGCGCCTCTCCAGCCGCTCGCGCTGCAGCCGGGTGGGTGGTATATCGCCGTACAGGAGCGGGTCGTTTGTCTCCTTCATCCACCTGTGTACCCGCTCGCGCAACTGCCGGGCGATGTCGCTGTAGGCAGGATCATTGATTACATTGTTTTGCTCCAGCGGGTCGGCCTCCAGGTCATACAGTTCCTCTTCGGGCCGGCGCCTGCCGTAGAATTGCTCGCGGATCTCCTGCCCTGCCGGCGCAACGTAGATATCAGCCGGTATGTAAACCAGCGGACGCTCTCCGAAGTTGCGGATGTACTTGTACTTGCGGGTGCGGATGCAGCGCATGGGATTGTACTTGTCGTGCCAGGTCATTTCGGCATAGAGGTCCTCGCGTGGCGCATAGTCGCGACCATCAAGCAAGGGCAGGAAACTGCGCCCCTCCACCTCGTCGGGCGTCTCGGCGCCCGCCAAGTCCAGGAGCGTAGGCAGCAGGTCGCAATTGCTCAGCAGCTCGCCGTAGCGCCGCCCGCCCTCGAAATGACCGGGCCAGTGCATGATCAGCGTGGTCTTAAGGCCTGGATCATAGCACGTTCCCTTGGCCCGCGGCATGGCGATGCCGTGGTCGGTGGTGAATATGAAGACGGTGTTTTCTGCCAGCCCGGTGCTGTGAAGTGTCTCTCTGATTGTGCCTATGCACTCATCCACCCGAAAAACCAGGCCGTTGAGCCCGGCGATCTCCTCGCGTATGGCCGGCGTATCCGGCAGGTAGGGGAGAGGCTGCACCTTCGCCGGGTCATCCCGCGGATAACCCTCCCGGTCGTAGGGCCGATGCGGTTCGGAAAACCCCGTGGACACGAAGAATGGTTGGCTGTCAGGCCTGCTGGCCTGCCGTCGCAATAACTCGACCAGCAGTTCCGTCGCTCCCCGCGCATCGGTTCTGCTTTCGTCAATGTGCTGATAGCCCAGCCGCCCCGCCTCGTTGTGCTCGTGCTGAACGCCGATCAGGTGCGTGCTATAGCCTGCTGCGTTCAAGTACATCGGCAGTGTTACTTCTTGGGCCCCGATCTCCCAGCCCATGTGGGCCAGGCCGATAAGGCCGTTGTTGTGCGGGTACCGGCCGGTCATTATGCTGCCGCGGCTTGGCGAGCACTGCGCCGCCGTGCAGAAATGATTGGTGAACAGCACGCCGTCCTTGGCCAGGTCATCTATGTTGGGGGTCTCAATTCC
>JALGVG010000200.1 GCA_029819875.1 Candidatus Zipacnadia bacterium
CGGTTATCTTCGGTGAACCGGACGGGACATTCCCCAACCGCCCGCCCGATCCGCTGGTGGAGGAAAACGTGGCCGCATTGTCGGCGAAAGTGCGAGAGGTGGAGGCTGAGCTGGTCATTGCCATTGACGCCGACGGAGACCGCATTGCGGTGGTGGATGACCACGGGGCGATGATATGGCCCGACCGCTACGTGACGCCCCTGTGCCGTGATATGCTCAAAGAGGGGCCGCAGACCTTTGTGACGGAGGTGCGCTGCACGCAAGCACTGATTGATGACGTGCGGGCGCGGGGGGGAGATGTGGTGATGGTCGCGTGCGGGTATCCGTTCATCCTCAAGGCGATGGCGGAACTGAAATCGCCAATGGGCTTTGAGACGACGGGGCACTGCTATTTCGATAATCCTTACATCAAGTTCGATGATGCGGCGTTCGCAGCCGCCCGGCTAGTGGGATGCCTGTCGCGGCACGACGAGAACATCCGGCAGATCGTGGCAAGTTTGCCCTCGTACTTTACCGCCCCCGAGGAGCGTATGCCTTGTGCCGACGAAATCAAGTTCCAGGTTGTAGAGCGTATCAAGCAGATGTTCCGGGGGCAGTTGCCCATGAACGAGGTGGACGGAGCGCGCATTCAATATCCCGATGGGTGGGCGCTAATCCGTGCCTCCAACACCGGCGAGGAGTTGGTGATGCGATGGGAAGGGCAGACCGAAGAGGCACGGGATCGCATCGGCGCAGAGCTTAAGGAGCGAGTGAAGGAGGCGCTGAGCAAAGTGTAGAGCCTGCCAAGGACAGCGGGAGTGATAAGCAGCATGGCCAAACCGTGGAGGCTGTCCCGCAGGCCCCGGCAGGTTATCGCCTGGCGACAGCAGAAGGTGCGCTGTAGCGAGAGGCGAAAACAAGCTATTATCAACTTGACGGTCGGGAGGATCGAGAGATGAAACATCCGCAACTGCAACTGCGCACCACGGTAGCATTGCTCAACGAGCTTGGCAGGCAGATGCCAAGGTTGATGGGGTATGACGAGGCCGGCGGCAAGCAGGACTTCGCGGCATGGCAAAAGAAGGCCCGCAGAAAGCTGAAGGAGCTGCTGGGCTTTTTGCCCGCGAAAGTCAAGAAGCCCAAGAGCTGGCTGCTGGAGACGGAGGAACTTGACGAGTTTACCCGCGAGCAATGGGCCTTGGAATCGCCGCTTGGGGATCACATCCTGCTGTACCGGCTGGTTCCCCACCAGGAGCCGCGCGCGGTGATGCTGGCATTCCACGGGCATGGCTTGTACGGTGCGGATTTCGTGGCCGGTGTCAACCGCGGCCGCCCCGGTGAACAAGAAGCGATCGACCAGTGCAACTACGACTACGGCGTACAGTTCGCCCGGCACGGCTACCTGGTCTACGCACCATGCCAACGCGGCTTCAACCAGCGCAATGATAACGGCGTACCGTACGGCGAAGGCTGGGAGGCTGACGCCGGCAACTCCAGTGAGCCATCACGGTGCTCATGCGTGGACATCAATTCCCGGGCCATACTGTTGGGGACGACGGACATCGGGCTGCGGATCCAGGACGGTATCGGACTGATAGACTGGATAAAATCGCGGCCCGGTGAAAAGGAACTGCCCCTCGGCTGCGTAGGACTGTCAGGGGGAGGGCACACGACGGAGTTGCTGGCCGCAGTTGAACCGCGCATCGAGGCCGCCAGCATTCAAGGCTATTTCTGCTACTGGACAGAGCAGATCATGGACGTCACCCACTGCAACTGCAACTACGTGCCGCACCTGCTTCGGTACTTCGAGCAGGACGACGTGTGCGCGTTGATTTGCCCGCGCCCGCTGCTGGTAACCACGGCGACGAATGACGGGGTGGCGCCGGTCAAGAGCTTCCGCAAGGCGTACCGGGCATTGAAAGCCATATACCGCGACCAAGGCGTAGAAAAGAACCTGGAGCAGGATATTTTCGAGGGCGGACACGAATTCACGGGGCGCAAGGCGTTCAAGTTCTTCGCCAAGCACCTGCGCAAGAAGTAAATCAGGCGGCCGAACCGGCGGAATGCGGGCCCCTGCTGTCGCAAAGAAGGCTATTGTTGCTGAGCGGCGGGGGGATGCGGGCCAGCGTCGCCGGGTGTGGGTTGCTGTTGGTCGGCCAGCGCAGGAGAATCAGGCCGGCGGCGGGAGGCGATGGCGACGTACAGGGCGTGGCCGGTGATGACGGCTACGGCGACGCAGCCGGCCAGTACCACGGAGCGAGCGGCCGGCTCGTCAAGAAGCGGCAAGCAGACTAGCAGCACGATCGAAGCAGCCAGCATCGTAACCAGGTCGTCAGTCCAACGGCGCTCGGCCCACAGTACTTCCCAGGTGACATGGTCCTGCCCGGCAAGTTGCTTGTCGTGGCGCGAACGCAGGATAAGCAGCCAGATCCCCATGGTGGCCGCCCACAGGAGCGCCACCAGCCCGGCATACTGGTAGACCCTCAGCCACCCGGCGAAGCTGGCAACCAAGGCGGTGGCACATAACAAGCCGACAGCCAAGGGCCACGGCCAGAGGCTGCGGTTGCCGCGCTTGCGCAACCGCTGCAACCTCCACGCCCAGAATGTTCCCGCTACCAGGCCGAGCAACGTTGCCAGCGGCCACTGTGACATTGAGCAGTTCCTCCCTCGCCGGATTGTATGCAGCAGCAATCAATTCAACCGCTATTTCCCGGAATCGGGCCCGTAACCTCCAGGAGATGAGCTTGCAAGTCGGCAACGACAAGAGGCGTACGCTGCCGCCATTGCTAAAGAAGAGGTGGAAACAGGCCGATAAGCAAAGGTGGCGGAGCGTCGGGGAGCGAGTGCCGGATGCCAAGCGGAGGGAGCATTGATGGCAGCAGAGGTCGGCTCTTGCCTGCATGAGGAGCCCGGAATGTGGGAGACGTTCGGACAACTGGCAGCCCTGCATAACCAGCAGGACCTGGCGGTGTTGCGGGGTGATATCGAGGCGTACAGGCGGCTGCTGGACCGCGAGGCGGTCGTGTGGGAGCGTGTCAGAAGCGCCATAGCCGGCAGTGCCGGCGGAGCGAAAAAGACGGAAGACCTGGTAATGCGGCTGCAACATGTCATCCATCTACGCCGCGCACGGCAGCAGGCAAAAATGAGCGGCCGAGCGGATGCAAGACGGTCCGCCCGGCCGCAGCAGAGGCGCGGGTGAGGCTACTGCTGATTCGCGGCGGCCTCGTTGGCGGCAGGCGAAGCTGCCTGGGCCTTGAGGGCTGCTACATCTATCCCCTTCTTTTCCAACATGTACTCGATGGCAGCGAACAAGTCGTCGGGAGTGTAACCCGAATGTCCCGGGGGACCCTGGAAAGTAAGTACTCCATACTTTCCTCGCCCGGGGACCCTGACAGTGTTTTCGCCATTGAGAAAGATACCGACCTCGCAGGAGACCTTCCTCTCTAATGCTTCCTGGGCGATTTCGGGCTTGCGCGTGTCGTAAAAGATGACCCGCAACTGGCCCGGATACTTCTCCTCCGCGCGCTTCATCATGTCAATAGTGGGAGCGTGGCACTGATCGCCCCCTTGCATGTAAACCTCGACTTTTATGGGAGCATCCTCGGGGCCGTAGGGTTCGGGCAGCTCGGTGTAGGCGGGCAACATCGGCTCGGCCCCCGTCTTGTTCGCTTCCCAGGGATGCGTGAAGAGGTAGATTCCCTCGGCAGTGTTGCCCAGCAGGTAGTGGCTTGCGCTCAGGAACGCAATAAGCCCGATAACAATAAGTCCCAGCTTAGTTTCCCGCGACATAGTCCATCACGCTGTTAGTACGAAATTATCTGACATAGTATTATAACAACTACAGCCCTCGTCATGCCTCCCGCCGCGCCAGGCATATTTGAAGGCGGCAAGCTATCGGCGCCAGCCGTTCGCGGCCGGGGCATGCCCCACCGCCCCTGCCAT
>JALGVG010000201.1 GCA_029819875.1 Candidatus Zipacnadia bacterium
GCGACGGCGCGCTCACCGGCGGGATGGCGTTGGAAGCCCTCAACCAGGCCGGTGAGACCGCCCGCGACCTGCTGGTGGTGCTCAATGACAACGAGATGAGCATCAACCGCAACGTGGGAGCGATGTCCGCTTACCTGTCCAAGCTGCGGGCCAACGTCGAACCGCGCGTTCAGCGCGCCCGACGCGACCTGGCACGGATGCTCAGCCGCGTGCCCATGGGCGATGCCATGCTCATGGCCATGGACCGCCTGCGCGGTGCCGTCAAGGAGCTGGTGGTGCCGGGAATGCTGTTCGAGCAGTTCGGCTTCACTTATCTGGGCCCTATTGACGGCCACGACATTCCGGCGCTGGTTGATGTCCTCCAAGATGCCATTCGCCTCAAGGGCCCGGTGCTCGTTCACGCGGTGACCCGCAAGGGCAAAGGTTACACACCCGCCGAAACGAACCCCACGCGCTACCACGGCACCAAGCCCTTCTGCGTAGAGAACGGCGAGCCCAACAACGTTACGGGCCGCCTTACTTACAGCCAGGTGTTCGCCCAAGCGTTGTGCCAACTGGCTGAGAATGATCCGCGGATTGTCGCCATCTCCGCCGCCATGCTTGAAGGCACCGGCCTCAGCGAGTTCAAAAAGCATTTCCCCGACCGCTGCTTCGATGTCGGCATGGCCGAGGAGCACGCCGTCACCTTCGCCGCCGGGCTGGCTGCCGCGGGCTTGCGGCCCGTGGTGGCGATCTACTCCACTTTCCTGCAACGCGCCTACGACCAGATTATCCACGACGTGGCCCTCCAGCGGCTGCCTGTCGTCTTCGCCCTCGATCGCGCCGGGTTGGTCGGCGATGACGGACCCACCCACCACGGTGTATTTGATCTCAGCTACCTGCGCCATATCCCTAACCTTGTCGTCATGGCTCCCGCCGACGAAGCTGAATTACGCGACATGCTGGCGACGGCATTCCATGTCGCCGGGCCGGCCGCACTACGCTATCCGCGCGGCGTCGGCCAGGGTGTGGAGCTTGACCAGCCCGCCACCGTTTTGCCCGTCGGCCGGGCCGTCGTGGTGCGGGAGGGCAAGGACGTCCTCATAGTAGCCGCCGGCAGTCGCGTCAAGGCGGCAGTGGAGGCCGCCGAGCGGCTGGCCGGCGAGGGCATTGACTGCCAGGTGATCAACGCCCGCTTCGTAAAACCGCTGGATGCTGACCTCATTACCAGTGCGGCCTCGGCAGTCGGGTGCGTCATCACCGTGGAGGAAAACGCTCTGGCCGGAGGGCTTGGCTCGGCGGTGGCCGAGCTGCTGGCCGATGCCGGGCTGACTGGTATCTGCTTGAAGCGCCTGGGTATTCCCGACCATTTCGTCCCCCACGGCAACCGCGCGTTGCTGGAAGCGGAATGTGGAATAGATTGCAGGTCAATCATGTCCGCGGCCCGGGATAGCTGCCGAGGCGCCGATGCCGCACATGTCAAGGCAGCCGGAGGAACAGCGGCTACATAAGGAGCGATGTTGCATGCGAGGGACAACTCTGGTATCCATTAGCGCTATCGTCGTCATGCTGTCTTTGGTAGGACTGTGCGCCGCCCAGCAAGAGCTCAGCGATTTTCAACGCGGCGTGCAACTGTACGAGGCCGGCGATCTGCAGGGCGCGGCCGCCGCCTTCGATGCAGCCCTCCAAAAGCAACCTCACGACCCTGTGCTGCTGACCTGGCGTGGCACCGTGGCCCTGGGACTGGGCGAGAATGAAGATGCGGTGAAGTTCCTCTCGCGTGCCGTGCAGCGCGATCCCGATTCAGCCGTGGCCTACAACAACCTGGGCAATGCCTACAGTGCGTTGGGCCGGCTCGCTGAGGCCGAGCGCAACTATCGCCTCGCCATTTCCAAGAAACAAGACTATTTTGACGCCCATTACAACCTGGCCAACCTCAAGGTTCGCCAAGGCGATTATGTTACCGCCTTCAACGAGTACAACCGCGCCTTGCGCATCAATCCCGACGACGTGGATGCTCACGTCAACTTCGGCTACGCACTGCAGCAGTATGGGGACCTTGCCAAGGCGCTGCGGGAATACAAGGCGGCCCAGAAGCTGGATCCTGACAACGTACTGATGCTGCAAAACCTGGGCCTGCTGTACCTGCAGCAGGGCGACAATGAGGCAGCCCTGAAAGTGTACGAGCGGGCCTTGCGACTGCAGCCGAACTCTCCGCAACTGCTGCTGGGGCGCGGATCCGCCCGCTATAACACCGGCGATTACCAGGGGGCGGTGGCCGACCTGACCCAGGCCGCTGCCAAGCTCCCCGATAACTATGCCGTCCATTACAATTTGGGGCTGGCGCTGGGAATGCTGGGCCGTTACGCGGAGGCGGAAACGCACTTCCGCCGCTGCCTGGAAATAAAGCCGGGCGACCTTAGCAGCATCAACAACCTTGGCTGGGTGCTGACTAGGCAGGAGCGCTGGAAAGAAGCGATCCCCTTCTTCGAGCAGGCGGTAGCGGCAAAGGAGCCCATGGATACTGCATACTATAACCTCGCCGTCGCTTACGAGCGCAGCGGCCAAAAGGAGAAGGCCTTCCAGTGCTGGAAAACGGCTGCGGCCAAGTTCCCGGGCAGTGCCCCGTTGCTGCTGGGCCTGGCCAACGCTTACATGGACCGCGGCGACAAGGACAAGGCGCTCACCTACTACCTGCAGTCCCTCAGCATTGACGACAACAGCGCCGAGGCGCATAATAACATCGGGCTGATCTACTTTCAGCGTAACAATCTCACCGAGGCCGTGGTCCATTTCCGCCGCGCCATCGCCCTGCAACCGGATTACGTGTATGCCATAAATAACCTCGGTGCTGCACTGGAAAAACAGGGGAACCTGGAGGCGGCCAAGCGCCAGTACCGCAAGGCGCTGGAAATCAAGCCGGACTATGCCCCGGCGCGCAGCAATTTGCAGCGGCTGGAGCAGGCCGCCGGCAGTGCGCAGGTCAGTGGATGAAGATGCCATTTGAAAGCATTGAAACCGTGGGCATAGCTACCGCGGTTCACAAAAAGGATGCCGTACAGTCCACGCGCGAGCTCATCGCGAGGCTGCAGGAAGCAGACGTCGAGGTCCGCGTACGCCCCACTATGGCTTCTTGTTGTCCCGACGGCGCGCAGGTGTGCACCGACGAGGAGATCGCCGACAGCGGGCTGGTTATCGTGATGGGGGGCGATGGCACGCTGATTGAAATGGCCAGGCATGCCGCTCCCCGCGGCACCCCGCTGCTGGGAGTTGACCTGGGCAGCTTCGGGTTCCTGGCCGAGGAACGCTTTGATGACGTATTGGCCAATCTCGCCGACATCCTCCAGGGGCGCTATTCCTGCGAGGAGCGCCTGATGGTCCGCGCCGAACTGTGGCGTGACGGCGAATGTGTGAATTCATTCATCGGCCTCAATGACGCCGTGGTCGCCGGGGCCACGCACCGCTGGCTTGTGAGGCTGCGTATCAGGGTTAACAACGAGCCGGTAGCTGTCTATCCGGCCGACGGGCTAATTGTGTCGACACCCACGGGCTCTACCGCCTACAATCTGTCTGCCGGCGGCCCCATTGTAGACCCGGATGTCCAAGCGCTTATCATCACCCCGATCTGCCCTCATACGCTCTATTCGCGGCCCTTGGTCGTGGATGCCTCCTCGGCAGTCATTGAGGTCTGCTCCGAGAAGCGCAGCAATGCGCAGTCAGATATGGTCCTGACTGTGGACGGCCAGCAAACGGTGGATGTGGCGGCCGGCGAGCGCGTGGTGATTCGCCGGGCACAATATACCGCCAGGCTCGTCCATATCAGACGCACCGGCTTCTACCGGCGCTTGCGCGACAAACTGCGGTGGGGAGCTGAAAAGTAACCCCTGCAGGGCTTGAATGCAAACCAGCCTCTTCCTGCGAGCAT
>JALGVG010000202.1 GCA_029819875.1 Candidatus Zipacnadia bacterium
CGAGGCGGGCTGCGTTACCTGGAATTTCGAGTCCAAGGGCGTCATCGTGGTCTCCAAGGAGGCGGCGGACGAAGAAAAGGTATTCGAAACCGCCATCGAGGCCGGGGCCGAAGACGTGCTGGACAGCGAGGATACCTGGGAGGTGCATACCGCCCCCCAGGACTTCGCCACCGTTCTGGAGGCGTTCCAGGCGGCCGGCATCGAGCCGGAACGGGCCGAGGTGACCATGATACCCAAGAGCACCACCCCTGTCTCTGACGAAGATGCCCCCAAGCTGCTGCGGCTTCTGGAACGGCTCAATGAACACGATGACGTGCAGCAAGTATATTCCAACTTCGAAGTGTCCGACGAAGTGCTTGAAGCGATGACCAGTTAGTAGTGCGCATAGCAGTTGGCAGCCAGATTTCCGTGCGGTGGGCCCTCTGACCCGCCGCACTTGTATGTATGAATGATTATGTATGAATGATACACTCTCTGTAACCCTGCCGTTTTGATCGGAGGTCTTAAGTAAGCAATGCAGTTTTTCAAACAATCACCGCATGAGCCGTTCCATTTCACAGCTTGGGAGCAGATTGCGCAACGCTGCGAGGAGCTGGGAGTAAGCCTACCGTACACCGAGGATATCTCTCCCCTGCTGAGGCCGGTTGAGGTAGACGGCTTTACCCTCCCCAACGCGTTGGCCGTCCATCCCGTTGAAGGTTGCGATGCCGACCACCAGGGCTATCCCCAGGAGCTGACCTTTCGCCGCTATCGGCGCTTTGCTGCCGGCGGGGCGGGGCTTATCTGGTTGGAGGCTACGGCCGTCGTGCCCGAGGGGCGCGCTAATCCCCGCCAGCTTTGGGCCACCCCTCGCAACCTGGATGGATTCGCAAAGCTAGTGGAAGATGCCCTGGCCGCCGCACGCGAGGTATTCGGTGACAACCACCGGCCGATGCTGGTGGCACAGTTGACACATTCGGGGCGTTACAGCAAGCCCCAAGGGGTACCTGCCCCCATCATCGCGCACCATTCTGAGCCTCTCGACCCGCGCCACAATTTGCCGCCCGACTATCCGCTTATCAGCGACGAGGAACTCCAGCGCCTGCAGGATGACTATGTCGTCGCCGCCAGGGTGGCCCGCGACGCCGGTTTCGATGCAGTAGATGTCAAGGCCTGTCACCGCTACCTGGTCAATGAACTTCTTGCCTCCCATACACGCGAGGACAGCAAGTACGGCGGTACGTTCGAGAACCGGATACGCTTCCTGCTGGAAGTCGTCGAGCGCATTGCCGCCGAAGTGCCGGGGGTGATCATTACCACCCGCCTGAACGTGTACGACGCCCTGCCCCACCCCTGGGGCTTTGGTATGGCAGCCGACGGCAGCATGCGACCTGATCTGCAGGAACCAGTGGAATTGATACGGCGCCTGGTCGCGGCAGGCGTCAAGCTTGTGAACATCGCCTTCGGCAACCCGTACTACAATCCCCATGTCGAGCGGCCGTATGATACGGCGGAGGCAGGCGGCTACCTTCCGCGCGAGCATCCCCTGGTAAACATCGCCCTGATGTGCGACTTGACCAGGCAGATCCACGAGGCGGTTCCCCAGGTGCCGCTGGTGGCCACGGGCTTCACCTGGCTGCGGCAGTTTTTCCCGGGTGTAGCAGCGGCGATGCTGGAGCGCGGCTGGGCCAAGATCGCCGGCCTGGGGCGCGGTGCCTTGGCCTACCCGGACTTTGCCCGCGAATTGATGACGCGTGGCCGCCTTACGCCGACTAGGTTGTGCATCACCTGCTCGTCATGCACCCAGATCATGCGTGACGGCGGGCGCGCAGGCTGTGTCGTCAGGGACCATGAGATCTACGCCCCCATTTATCAACAAGGTCGGCTGCGTGACCCACAGGTAATGCGCCAGTTGGCCGCCCAGTGCCGCGACTGTGCCGCACCGACGTGTGCCGAGGGCTGCCCGGCGGGTGTGGACGTGCCGGCCTTCGTGCGGGCCATCGCCGACGGTGACGAGAAACGAGCGTATGAAATATTGCGCCAAAACAACCCCCTGCCTGAGATCTGCGCTTACGTCTGCCCTGCCGAGATACTTTGCGAAGGCGCGTGTGTGCAGCAGTACATTGGCAGCGGTGCAGTCCCCATCCGGGCACTACAGCGCTACGTCTCGGAGAGGGCGCGTGCGGAGGGCTGGGCCGCACTGCGCGTGCCGGCGACCGCCAGCGGCTTCAAGGTGGCGGTCATCGGCGCCGGGCCGGCAGGCATTGCCTGCGCGATCGGATTGCTGCAGGACGGTCATCACGTTACTGTTTTTGATGAAGCCTCCGCCTGTGGCGGCATGGCCCGCGAGGTAATCCCCCCCAAGCGGCTGGACAGCGAGGCAATGGCGGCTGAGTTGAGGGCCGTGCTGGACGGCGACAGCCGGGGACGCTTGGAACGGCGCTTCGAATCGTCACTGGGTCGCGATCTGTCGCTCGACGGCCTGCTGGAGGAGGGCTTCGACGCTGTCTTTGTAGGCATCGGCTTGCCGGAGTCAGCACCCTTGCCGGGGGCGCAACGGCCAGCCAGCGGCGTGATGGATGCCCTCAGCTTCCTGCGCCAGATGAAGGCCGACCCCGACGCGGCTGTGCCTGAGCGCGTGGCAGTGCTCGGCGGAGGCAATACCGCCATGGATGCAGCACTGGCGGCCAAGGAGCACGGGGCCCGTGATGTGTACATCGTCTACCGCCGATCATTCCAGGAAATGCCGGCATGGCCGGCCGAGCGTGACGAGGCGTTGGCGGCGGGAGTGCATTTCCTCATCCTCACCCAGCCGGTCGGATACCAGGTTGACCAGAGTGGGCGGCTGACGGCACTCGAGGTTGTCAGCACCCATCTGGGTGAGCCGGACGAAAGCGGCCGGCGGCGCCCCGTGCCGGAGCCGGATTCGCGCCGCGCCATACCCGTCGACCTGGTGGTGGAGGCGCTCGGCCAGAAGCCGCCGTCAAGTATTGCTGCGATGCTGCCCGGAATCAAGCTGCGAGATAACGGGCTGGTGGAGGTGGACGATGACTTCCAGACTTCGCGGCCCGCGGTGTTTGCCGGCGGGGATATCGTCAACGGCGGGACAACCGTGGTGCAAGCCGTGGGCGAGGGCTTTCGCGCCGCGCAGGCCATTACGCGATTCCTTGCCCGCAAGGGCCCGTGTAACGCACAGGAATAGGGCGTTCCCAATCGGCCCGCTGCCGCCTGGTACTACTTGTCGATCCGGCGCCGTGAGAACAGGCACCCGCAATAATCCTGCCTGTACAACCCCAGCTTCTTGCTCAGTTCCACGCTTCGCTGGAAGCCACCGCGCTTCTTGAAGTTCTCGGCAAGAAATGCAAGCCCATGATCGGCGGCTATTGCCTGCCCGATGCGGTTGATGGCCTCGGCATTCTTGTGCGGGCTTATCGTAAGGGTTGTAGTAAAGCACGCAAAACCGTGTTCAGCGGCGTAGCGCGCGGCAAATGCCAGCCGGTAGCGAAAGCAGATGGCGCAGCGGGCCCCGCCTTCAGGCTCGGATTCATAGCCTGCTACGGCCCTGCGCCACCTGTCATTGTCATAGGGGCCTTCGACCAGCCTCACTGCCGTGGAGGCAGCCACTGTGCGGGCTGCCTCCAGGCGCCGGTTGTATTCCTCCAGCGGCTCGATGTTGGGGTTGTACCACAGGCAGGTCAGGTCATAGGCGGGTGCCAGGCGCTCGATGACGGCCGTCGCGCACGGACCACAGCAGACGTGAAGAAGCAGCTTGCCTCCTTGTGCCATTCTCCTATTCGGCCTCCACTTGCCCCTCAGGCGTGATGCGCGCTACGCCTTCGACATCCTGATAGGCAACAGCTCTCAGCCACGTGCGGCGCTGCTCGCCCGGCTCCATTCTCATCTGCGTGCCACGCTTGATCGTGCCACGCTTGATGGCCTCGGTAAGGATAGCCGGGTAACTGCTGAACGGTTCCATCGCCAAGGCATAGTAGCGCCCCCATGACGGCCATTGGCGATCACCGCCTAGTGACATCCAGCACCAGATGTAGGGGAACGTCTCCAGGTCCCAGGCCATCCCTATGCCGACCCGGCGCCAGCGATTGGTGACGGCATACCAGGCTTCCTGAAGGTCGGCCAGGTACGTCATGTCACTTACACGGGCACTGGCAGGCACAATCTTGCTCAGATCCACCTCTTGACCGTTGCGGCCGATCCCGACAGGCCAGGGGAACTCCTGGTCGGGTGCGAAGCGAGAGGCCTCCCCCACGTTGGGGTCAACGACGACGCGGCGGGCGCCGCACTGGATAACACAATGCTCGCTGAGAAACGGCGGCCCGAAGGCCGGATGATGCCCCCACATCAGTTCCATCGGCTCT
>JALGVG010000203.1 GCA_029819875.1 Candidatus Zipacnadia bacterium
TGCTCGATGGCGGCCAAAAAGATAGTAAACTTGCTCATGAAGCCCCCTAGCGGCGGTGCCCCGCCGATAGTAAGAACGCCTATCAGAAAACAAGCTGCCGTAAGCGACATTGTCAGGCGCAAGCCGCCCAGTCGATCAAGCCGCCGCGTGCCGGTGCTTTGCTCCACTGCGCCTGCACCCAGGAACAGCAGTGACTTAGCGCTGGCGTGGACAAGCACATGGTACAGGGCGCCGAACAATCCCAGGTAGGAGCCGATACCCAAACCCATGACGATGTATCCGACCTGGCTGACGCTGGAGTACGCCAGTAACCTTTTCAGGTCCACCTGGACTGCCACCAGCGCAATACCGCCCAGCATCGTCACAGCGCCCATCACCACCAAGACTGTTTGCAGTCCAGGTAATGCCAAGAAAAAGGGCACGGTGGTGCGGGCCAGCGCGTACGCGGCCACCTTGATCATGATTCCCGAAAGCAAGGCACTCACCGGAGAGGGAGCCTCGGCATGGGCGTCAGGAAGCCACGGGTGAAAAGGAATCAGTCCCGTCTTGGTGCCAAAGCCGATAATGAGAAACCCCATCGCCAGGACCACGGCAGTTGGTGCATGGTGGGCCAACTGCAAGGCCTGGCGGCTTATCTCGCTGATCAACATAGACTGATAATGATGCCCCCCGCCCAAATACCCGCTGCAGACGGCAAACAGCAGTATGCAACCAAACAATGCGAAGGTGATACCCACCGTCAGCAACAGCAGGTACTTGTAGCCGGCTTCAAGGGCGCGCTTGTTCCAGTAGAATGTCACCAGCAGCGCCGATGCCAGGGTGGTAGCCTCGACCGCCAGGAACAAGACGATGATATTGTCGGTGGCACAGGCCCAATTCATGGTCGCCGCAAAGACCAGCGTTAAAGAATAAAACAGCGCCACACGCTCATCAGCAATCTTGCCGGCGGTGACCAGCGCTCGGATGTGCGGCACCGAATATGTGACCACCACGATGAGCAGTAGATTCACCAGGCACAAAAACAGAGCGCTGAGAGCATCTATGCGCAATGCCCAAAAGCCTCCGGTCCCGTAAGATAATACCCTGCCATCAAGACCGAAGACCGTCAGGGCGATGGCTATCGAAACACAGACGGTGACAGCGGAAATCGCCACCGCTACCGGCTCACGGGCCAACCGATAACTGCGGCCTACAGTCAATACAATCACTGCGCCCAGCAGGGGCGTCATAATTGTCCACAGCGCCACCGAGTCACAAGCCATTGGCTGCTCTCCTCAACCTACGATCTCAACTGCTGTAAAGCGATCGTGTCAGTGGAACCGAATTGTTCATTCACACCCTGGATTATGTAAAGCAACAGCCATACCGTCACGAACACTTCGGTGACTATGCCGATGATAGGCATCTCAGGCATATTGGGTGCCAGGCTCACCAGCGACAGGTGCACCCCGTTTTCCAGTAAGCACAGTGCCACTACGCTCTTGATGGCGTCGCGACGCGACACCAGTGCAAACAACCCCAAGGTGAAGATCGTAAGGGCAACCGCCAGGTTAGTGCGAAACGGCTCGCCGGTTGCCAGTTCCGTGGGGGCCAGGAAATGAACTTGTGTATGTACCAGCTTGTAGAAGCTCACCATTACTATGCAGGCCAGTATCACCGATATGACTACTCCCAGGAAGGGCGGAGTTTCCAGGGAACGCGTTCGCCGGATGTACGACAACAGCAGCACGGGAATCAAGGTCGCCTTCGTCACGAGTGCCACAATTGCCCATAAGTACAACAGCGGGTTACCCAATGCCTGGGCGAAAATGATAAAGATAGTCACCAACAGCAATGCCTGGACCAGATAGGCATAAGTGGAGATCCGCAGGTTGCGCGCCTCGACCGCCAGCAGCGAGGTTGCAATCATTGCCAAGGCTACATTGGCCACCAAACCCTCAACCGTCATTGCGCCCCTCCTCTCGAGGCCGCGGAACACGTGCCGGCCCGCGCACCGGATCCTGGCGGAAACCCGTTTGCATCAGCCGGTCAAGCGGTGTTTCCGGTTCATAGCAGCGGCCGCAGCGCTGGCAGGTAGCCATGAAGATCTCATGCTCAACCACCATGTCCTGCCGCGCGAGGTCCGAGGCCAGCTCGCAGCGGTCGGACATCGTGATTGCGTCTTCGGGGCACACGTCGGCACACCGCCCGCAATAGATGCAGCGTTCCAGGAGCCGAACAATGCGGCGCCACTGCTGGTCCAGGTCAACGATGCGGATTAACCTTGCCGGACAAGCGTTGGCGCAGGCCCCGCAGCCGATACATTTGTCTGCATCCACCTGCGGCAGCCCTCGGAAATTCTCCTCGGGTGGGTGCGGCGCAAACGGATATGCCAGTGTTACCCGCCCGGCCGTCAAGCACAACATTGCCTCTTTGAGCTTGCTTTGTATCATCGGCCACCACCTACGGCGTCATTGCTGCATACGCCAGGCCTAGAATCGCTACTACCAAAACCGCACTGACGTAGCTCATCGCCTGGTCAATGCGCAATCGCGGATTCACTGCATGTACCAGCCCGACGACCGCAAGGTTCACCACGAAGATGTAAACAATGCCCAATAGTGGCCAGGCCCAACGCCAGGGCACGGCATAGATTGCCCAGGGAACGAAAACATTCACGAACAAGCCGGCATACAGGAACTGCTTGACGAACAGTCCCCATTTGCACAGGGCAAGCTGCGGGCCGCTTATTTCGGTCAGCGGTCCGTCCATGATCTCACTTTCGGCCTCCACCATGTCGAAGGGAAGCTTGCCCGCCTGCACCTGCAGCGCCATCAAGAACGCGGCGGCAGCAACTATCATGGCCAAGGACGGGCCGGCCATCTGTGCCTCGATGATGCGCCCGAAGAGGAGGGTGTCGGCACTAAGCGCTCCCGTGAGCAGGCAGATTGCCACGACCGGCTCGGCCGTCATGGTCAGCAGCACTTCCCGCGCCGAACCAACAGAGGAATACGGGGAGCGGCTGGCAAACCCCAGTGCCGCCATCGCCAAGGCTGCCAGGGAGAGGAAATAGATGAACACCAGCACGTCCCCGCGCCCCTCGGCGTGCAAGCCCGGCACCAAGGGGGCCAAGGCGACGGCCATTAGCAGCGAGGCCAGGTAAACGGCCGGGGCAGCAGCTAGAATCCAATTGTGCCGCACCCGCAGGTCTTCCTTGCCGAGCAGCTTGAGCAAGTCAATGTACGGCTGGGTAATCGGCGGGCCCTTGCGCGAATGTACCACTGCCAGCAGTTTGCGCGCTGTACCCTCCAGCAATGGCGCAAGCGCCAAGGCGATTATCGCTGACAGCACAGCCTGTACGCCGCTTACCAAGTAGTCCATGTCGCGACCGCCTCACTGCATCGAATTGACCTGCTATCTGCAACTAACCGCCCTTTCGGCAATGGTTGTAATCGCCGTCAATGCACGTGGTCATCATCATGCTCAAATAGCCACTGTGGCGGTTCTTGCCGCCCTTGCTGAGGCCCCTGCAGCTCTATCAGCTCGTCTTGGCTGTAGATGCGAACGCGGCCACTGTTACGGTCGATGACCTCCAGGCGCTCAGTACAAGAAAAACAGGGGTCAATGCTGCCGATGCCGATAGGGACATCCGCCAGCGTCGCGCCCATGAGCATGGGAGCAACGTTCTGCAAGTTGGCATAGGTCGGGGCGCGTACGCGCCAGCGCTCGGGCCGATTATCCGGGCCGGTCAATATCCAGTGGAAGACCTCGCCGCGCGGCGCCTCCACCGCACTCATCCCCTGCCGGCCCGGCGGTATCTCTTCGTCAATCTCGGCCATGATCGGCCCT
>JALGVG010000032.1 GCA_029819875.1 Candidatus Zipacnadia bacterium
GAATTCGAGGAGCTCTTTGGCATCTATTTGTTCCAACTTGGTATAGTCCACCTTCACCTTCATATGCGTTCCGTTAATAGAATACTCAAGGCGGCGCTGACTGTCAAGTCCATCCGGGTGCCGGCTTCCGGCGGCCGGTAAGGAGGCCGGGCAGCCGGCAGGTGATGTCATGGCAGCGGCGAATTGCATTCGGTGAGGTCATCAGTACAAGGCGGTCGGCAAGCAACGATTACGCAGGACGACGGAGGTGCAAGATAGGCATGAGACGAGCAGTAAAAGTCCTGATCGCACTTATGTTATCGTCAGGTATTGCAAGTTGCACGCAAGGCAGCGTTGTGCTCGTCGACAACGGGGCAAGCAACTACGAGATCGTCAAGCAGGCCGGTTGCACCAGCGTAGTGAACGTGGCGGCGGCGGAGTTACAACACTTCGTCCAGCAGGCGACGGGCGTCAAGCTGCCCATCGTTACGTCTCCAGATCCGCAAAAAGGTCATATCTTTTTGGGCCCCAACCCGGTTTCAGCGGCAGCCGGTATCAGCCCCGAAGACCTGCGGCCGGAGGGTTTCCACATCAAGACGGTCGGCCAGGACCTACACATAGTGGGCGCTGATACCAACGGTGATGTATCAACCATCAGCAGTAACTACCCCGTGCAATGCGGCACTCTCAACGGAGTTTACGAGTTGCTGGAAAGGTACGTCGGGGTGGTGTTTGCCTGGCATGACGAGCTGGGCACGGTGGTTCCACAGCGGCAGAGAATCGTAATTCCGGACGTGGAGATAACTGATGCCCCGGACTGGTCGTACAGGTACCTAGCTTACGGGCCGGAGGACCAGACATACAAACTGTTTGGGCGCCGCCTGCGCCTGGGGAATATACACACCATGCGGCACGAACATGCATGGTTCCGCATCCTGCCGGCCGAAAAGTACGGCGCCGACCATCCCGAGTACTTCGCCTTGGTGGATGGCCAGCGGGTGACGCACTACTACCTGGAGGACCACGGCGGGCAAGTGTGCACCAGCAACCCGGAGGTCATCAAGATATTCGCGGACTATGTCATCAATTATTTCAGGAACGATCCCAAGCGTGACATGTGTTCCATTTCCCCCAACGACGGGGGCGGGTTTTGCGAATGCGAGAATTGCCGGGCCCTCGATGGCGGCGAGATGCTGCCGGACGACCCGACAAAGCCGGTGCTGACCGACCGGTTGTTGGCCTTCTACAACGCAGTAGCCGAGCGGGTGGCCAAGGTCTATCCTGACAAGTTCGTGGGGGCATACGCTTATTCTTTTTATCAAGCTCCGCCGAAGCGGGAGAAGGTTCATCCCAACCTGTTCTTGCTCCACGCCTGCAACAGCATGTTTTTGCAGGGCAAGGGTTGGGAGCGCGAACATGAATGGGAGAAGCAATGGACAGCCCTGACCAAGCACTTCGCCAAGTATGACATTGGCTATTACGGCCGTGAATCTCTGAATGTGATGGCCCCGGTCACGACTTTTGCGGCCGAGAAGCTGAAGGCGGAACATGAGGTGGGCATATGTGGTGCCTACATTTACATCGGGCAGTCCTACGAACAGCTCGGGGCGGGCCATTACGTGATAGCGAAGCTGATGTGGGACAAGGATGCCGATGTTGCGGCCCTGGAGCGGAAATATTACAACGCGCTGTATGGACCCGCCGGCCCGGACGTTATGGCCTACTACCACCTGCTGGAGCGGCGCTTGCGGAAGATGTACCTGCAGGGGATAGACGTGGATGAGCCGGCACTGCTTGACATTGAGCGCGGGCACCAGGTGCTGGCGGCATATTGGCCGATCCTGGACGAGGCAGACAGCATTATCAAGCGGGCGCAGAGCCGGCAACTGTCTGACCTGCAGCGGCAGAGGCTGCAGCGGCTGGTAGATCAGCACGAGCTGCTGGTGGGGACGGTGCGGGGATTTATCGCAGCCGGCCGGCTGGCCCACCAAGCGCGGTTCAACCCCCAAGATGTGCAAATGCTCAAGGACGCCGTTCAACTCCGGGAAGCCGCCAAGGCCCGCATCGGAAAGTATGCCCCGACGCTGGCGAGAGTTATTGACAGAAGCGACGGCGATCAGACTGCGATTGTCACCCCGCACGGGGCGTTCTTCCAGATCACCGAGGCGGAAAAGCCCCTGGTGCTGACCGCCGTGCGGGCGCAAACTGCGCCGCGCATAGACGGCCTGGATAGCGATGCCGCCTGGGGCGCAGCCCCCATGCATTATTTCCTGATAGCCAAGACCGCCAGTGCACCAAGCCTGGGGGCGCGGGCGCGACTGGCATGGGACGACAGCAACCTGTACGTGTTCGTGGAGGGGCGCGAAGAGGACGGCAGCAAGCTGCTGGCGCGGACAACAGCCCGTGACAGCGCGAAGCTGTTTGATGACGACGCGGTGGAGTTGTTCATCCAGCCGCCGGGCGAGAAGACCTACTACCAGATAGCATTGGGAGCCGGCGGGGGGCTTTTCGATTGCAGGTACCCGGGCGGGGACCGCAAGCAGACGGACCTGCAATGGAACGCCCAGGCCACGACAGCGGTCAAGATCGGTCCGCACGGCTGGGCGGCGGAGTTTGCGCTGCCGTTCAGTGCCTTTGGTGCCCGGCCGCAGGCCGGCGAGTGGCGAATGAACATCTGCCGCACGCGGCGGGGCAATGCCGAGCCGGACGAGTACACGGCGGTGTCGCCGACCTTCGGGGGCTATCACGTCCCGGTGCGGTTTGCACCGCTGAAATTCCAGGTCAGCTACAGTGGGGCAGCCTTTGAACATGGTACGTTCGATGACATACCTGCCGACAAGGTGGACGATGCCCTCGAACCCTACGAAGTGGACGGCGCCAAGGTCGAGCTGGTGACGGACCGGGTATATGCCGGCAGTCACGCGGTGCATATCATGGTGCCGCCCGGAGGGTTGGGGGAGATTACGCTGCAGGCCAAGGTGAAGCCGGGAACGGGCTACCGGGCGCTGATCGCCCATTACAACAGCAATGTCCAACACAAGCCCGGGGCGCGGGACGCTGCGCCGGTCACCCGCGTCATCTTCGCTGATGACTCGGGCAAGGCGGTGACGGAGACAAGCGGCTACTCGTGGAATGACGTGCCTGCATTCAGGGACCTGGATACCTGGCGCATAAGTCCCCACGTGTTTACCACTCCACCGGGGACGACGCAGATACGGCTGAGCATCTTCTTTTCCCTGCCGGGCGAGTACTGGGTGGACGAGGTGCGGCTGGAGGAACTGGCGGCTTCCCCAGAGGACAGCAGCAGTTGACGGCGGGAAGCATCGGGCGCGACGACGGCAAGCGGGGGGTGGATGGAGGCGGGGAGCACACATTGACCAAAGCGCGGCGATTTGTTATACTTGCGGACGTTATAGCCAGGAAGAGCGAGCCGGCAGGCCGGGCAATCGGCCTGCCGCATGTACCTTACATATGAAGAGGAGATGCAGATAGATAGTGGCTACCGATACAAGAAGCAAGAATCGCATGTCAGCGGGTGACAGGAGAGGGCGAGGTCGCAAGAAGCACTGTATTTTTTGCACAGACCCGCGCACGAACATAATTGACTACAAGAACGTCGAGCTGCTACGCAGCTTCCTGGACGACCGTGCACGGATCCGCAAGGCGCGGCAGACGGGCACCTGCCGGCGGCATCAAAGCCGCCTGGCGACAGCAATCAAGCGTGCCCGCGAGATGGCCTTGTTGCCGTTCGTGGCGGATTAACCTGCAGCATGACACGGGGATAGGCAAGTCAGCCTGGTACACAACGGGGAGCCCACAGGGCTCCCCCTATTGTGCGATACGCGGGTGATTATTGCCGGCAGAAGGCGGCTAGTGACTGGGCAGTTGGCGGATGAGCACCTGGCCATTGCCCGCCCGGATCTCGAACTGCTGTGCGGAGCTGCCGGTGCCCAACTTCGTGATGTACAGTGCCGCTGTGGGATTGGTGGCTATGGTGGTCTGCGGTCGGCTCCACGGCCAATGTACACTTGCAAACAGCCCTTGACCTTCGATGTGTACCTTCGCCTGAGGATTGTAGTTTGGTGTAGCCAGATACAGAGAAAGCACAACAACAGCGCTGAACGTCGCCAAGCAGAGGGCCCACGCCATCAGCTTGCGTGTACGCATATGCACGGCTCCCCCCCTTAGGTTGCCCATGCAATATCAATTGGTGTGGTGAGTGCATCGTAGCAGAAGCAACGTCGCGAAGTCAAGTGACAATCCGCGGGTCACGGCACGGCGGGATTGCCCGCTGCGCGCATCGGCATTCCTTGACAGAGCGGTACAGTTGGCTTATCATCGGATGGATTACAGTATATGGCTGGTTGCCCCGTAAATTGCGGATACGGCGAGATGCTCCCCGAATACCTCCTAGGTAAGGTCCAGAATCCTGCACATTACATCGGTTCAGAGCACAACATCGTGGTCAAGGACCCGGGGCGGGTTGAGGTGCGGTTTGCGCTGGCCTACCCGGACGGGTACCGGGTAGGCATGTCGCATATCGGCAGCCGAATTTTATATCACATCATCAACCAGCGGCCCGACGCCGCTTGCGAGCGAGTGTTCCTGCCGGCGGCGGACGCCAGGCAGTTGATGCAACAGGCGGGCATCAAGCTGGCAACCCTGGAGACGGGGACGCCGGTGGCCGAGTGCGACATTCTGGGCATCACGCTGCAATACGAGCTGAACTATACCGGCGCGCTGGCCATTCTGGACCTCAGCGGCCTGCCGCTGCGCGCAGCCCAGCGACGCGCCGGTCCCCTGGTGGTAGGAGGCGGGCCTTGTGCTTTCAATCCCGAGCCGGTGGTTCCGTTCTTTGACGCCTTTGTCATCGGCGACGGCGAAGAGGTAGTCGGCGAGCTTATCGAGGTGTACAAGCAGGCGGCAGGCCGGCGGGAGGCGGTGCTGGAGGGATGGGCTGAGTTGGGCGGGGTATACGTGCCGTCGCGGCACGATCCGGGGGAGTGCCGCATAACGCGCTGCGTGGTGCAAGACCTGGATGCAATGCCGTTTCCCACGGCTCCGGTGGTGCCGTGGGCTGAGATCGTTCACGATCGCGCACAGCTTGAGATCGCCCGCGGCTGCACGCGAGGCTGTCGGTTTTGCCAGGCAGGGATAATATACCGCCCGGTGCGGGAGCGCCGCGTACAGACTTTGCTACAGCAAGCCCGGCAAATAATCGCCAGCACCGGGTACGACGAAATCTCGCTGCTGGCGCTCAATTGCGCTGACTACACGCAGATTGAGCAGTTGATTGACGCCCTGATTGCGGAATTCGCCGACAAGCGGGTGTCGGTGGGCTTGCCGTCGCTGCGGACCGATACTTTCAGCGTACAGTTGGCGCGCAGCGTGGCGCGGGTGCGCAAGTCGGGGCTGACATTCGCCCCCGAGGCCGGCTCGCAGCGGCTGCGCGACAGCATCAACAAGCAGGTGCAGGATGCGGACCTGCTGGATGCGGTTGCGGCCGCGTTCGAGGCGGGCTGGACGACCATCAAGTTGTACTTCATGGTGGGCTTGCCCCAGGAGAGGGAGGAGGATGTACTTGCCATCGCCGGGCTGGTGCAGCAGGTAATCGAGGCGGGTCGGCGCAGCATGGGGTCACGGTTCGGCAGGTTGCAGGTGAACGTGAGCGTCGCGGGTTTCATCCCCAAGCCGCACACGCCGTTTCAATGGTGCCGGCAACTGGACCGCCAGGAACTGGTGGCGCGCCAGCAGTTGTTGGCGGCACGGATGCCGCGCAAGCATGTGAAGCTGGATTTCCACGAGGCGGACCAGACGGTGCTGGAGGGTGTGTTGGCGCGCGGCGGCCGGCAGCTGGCGGACGTCATCGAGCGCGCCTATAAGTCAGGCTGCGTAGGGGACAGGTGGCAGGCCGAGGTTGACCCGGCGCGGTGGCGAGAAGCATTTTCCGAGCAGGGCTTGGACCTGGAGGCGGTTGCAGGGCGCAGCTTGAGCATTGATGAATGGCTGCCGTGGGACCACATTGACTGCGGTGTGGACAGGGAGTTTCTGCGCAGGGAGCTTGAGCGCAGCACCGAGGGCAAGGTCACGCCGGATTGCCGGGAGGGTCCGTGCCTGCACTGCGGCATGCAGCGACTGGTATCGAGGTGCCCGGAGGTGGCGGGGGATGATTGAGGGGCAGCGCTGGTATGCGCGGCTGACCTATCGCAAGACAGGGCGGCTGCGGTGGCTGGGCCACCTTGATATTCGGCGAGGCTTTGAGCGGGCGCTGAGGCGCAGCGGGTTGCCGGTGGCATACTCGCAGGGGTACAATCCGCATATAAGGCTGACCTTCGCCCACCCGCTGCCGGTGGGGGTCGAAGGGTGGGCGGAGTTATGCGCGGTGGACCTGGCCAGGGAGGTTTCGCCGCAGGAGATCGGGAAGCAGTTGCTGCCGCAACTGTGCGATGATCTGCAGGTGACGAGCGTGGAGGTGCTGCCCCGCGGACGGCGATCTCCGTTTGCCGACTTGTCGGTAGCCAGTTACGAGCTGGTGCTGAGCGCTGACAGCCCGCGGGGGATGACAATCGTGGCCGAGGCGGTGGACAGGTGCCTGGCATCTGAGGAACTGGTCGTAGAGCGCCGCACCAAGCGCAACGTTGTATGGGTGGATATTCGGCCACATATATATACTGCACAGCTAAAGATTGAAGACGGCAACATCGGCAGGTTGGTGCTGGAACTGGGGCTGGGCGAAAAGCGCCTGGTCAAGCCCCAGGAAGTGGTCGATTGCCTTGCCCCGGCTTTATCGGAAGGCGGGGTAAGGGTGGTTCGGACAATTCGCACCGGCCTGCGATAGCATAGCTTTGTGAGTATTCAAGAAACGTGTGCTGCTCAAGGCCCCCGGGGAGAGGCTCCGGCGGGGGTACAGAGGTGCGCACACACAAGGGGAGAGTAGTTTGGGTGAAATGGAAAACAAGATTATCGTGAACGTGGATCGGCGCCAGACGCGAGTGGCGATACTGGAGGACGGGCGACTGGCCGAACTGGCACATGAGCGGGAAAGCGACGTAGTAGGCAACATATACCTGGGGCGGGTGGAGAGCGTGGTGGCGGCACTGGATGCGGCGTTCGTGGACTGCGGTATTGAAAAGAACGTTTTTTTGCACGTCTCAGACGCACTGGTCGAGGAGCCGACGCGGGCGCAGATGCGCCACAAGATGGAGAGCCTGCCTCCAATAAAGAGCGTGGTCAAGAAAGGCGAGGAGTTTCTCGTGCAGGTGACCAAGGCGCCGCTGGAGGCGAAGGGGGCGCGGGCGACGCGGCGCATATCGCTTCCGGGCCGCTACCTGGTGCTGATGGCAGACGGGCGGGGGAAGGTGGGAGTGTCCAAGAAGATCGAGGATGACAAGGAACGTGAGCGCCTGCGGCGACTGGCAGAGAAGCTCAAGCCCGAGGGCTTCGGTATCATCGTGCGGACCAACGCCGAGGGTGCGGGGCGGGCGGAGCTGGAGGCGGATATCAAGTTTCTGATGCGGCTGTGGCGTTCGATACAGGGCCGGGCGCGACAGGTGAAGGCACCGGCACTGGTACACGAGGACCTCAGTCTGGTCTTTGAAGTGGTGCGCGACGTGTTTTCCAGCCAGACCACCGAGTTCGTCATTGATGACAAGGTCACTTATGACAAGGTGCTCAATATCGTGGATCATGTTGCGCGCAGGCTGCGCAACCGCATCAAGCTGTACAAGGGTCCCGAGCCGATCTTCGATCATTACGAGATAACGCCCCAGATAGAGCGGGCGCTGCGTCCCAAGGTGTGGCTGCCGCACGGGGGGTGGATAAACATCGAGCAGACGGAGGCGCTGACAGCTATTGACGTGAACACCGGCAAATTCACCGGCTCCGGCAGCCTGGAGGAGACGGTATTGCGCACGAACCTGGAGGCGTGCGATGAAATCGCGCGCCAACTGCGGCTGCGTCGCATCGGCGGGATAATCGTTATCGACTTCATAGACATGGACAAGCAGCGGCATCGCACGCAGGTGACCACTGCGCTGCGCAAGGCGTTTGCCAATGACCGCATGCGCACGCGCATCATGCACATTACCCCGCTGGGACTGGTGGAGATGACGCGCAAGCGCACGGGGCAAAGCCTGGCGCAGCAGTTGCAGACCGAGTGCCCCTATTGCAATGGTCATGGCAGGGTGTTGGCGCCGGAGACGGTGGCCTTCCGGGTCATAGCCGACTTGCGGGCCCGAGTGTCGGAAGCAGAGGAGCCGGCATACGCCGTAGTGGCAGCGCCGAGTACGACCTTGGCGCTGATCGGGCCTCACGGCGAGGAGGCCGCGGCCTTGGAGGAGGAACTCGGGGTGCAACTGTTCATCCGTGCCAACGAGCACTTTCACCCCGAACGGTACGAGATCACCGCAGACAATGTCCGAGCGTTGCGTCGCAGGCTTGTCACCTACCGCGTCGGCAGTAAGCTTACTATCCAGCCCGAGCAGGTGCTGAGAGTACCCCAAGCGGGCTTGGTGGCCTGCGTGGGCGGATACATAGTGGAAGTGCCCGACGCTTCCCCGGATTCCGAACAGCCGACACGCGTGCGGCTGACGAGGGTGGATCGCTCCTACGGAGTCGGAGTCGTCATCTAAGGCGGCGGCTTGTCACCGTCCACAGGCGGCAACTGACCTCTGACAGAGGCCTCAAGGGCAGGCCGGTGGCCCACCTTGCAGTGTCAGGCCCATGATTTTGGATTGTTGCCACCACGGCCGGGCGCGGCGGCTCAATGATCGAGAGTCACAACTTCGCCGCTGGCCATTGACTGGTTGGCGGCACAAGAAATTTCCGTGGCCTTGAGGCCGTCTTCATAGGTGGCAAGGATGCCGACATTGCGGCCGGCTTTGACGGAGTCGATGAAGGCGCGGTCCTCCTTGGCAAAGATGTTGCTCTCGCCGGGAACTGTTATCTGCTCATCATCGGGCAGAGAAATCTTTACGCTTTGCTCCCAGCCGCTGAATTCGGCTTTCATGTCGGTGGCGTAGACGGTCAGCGATACTCCCCCACCGACCGAGGTGCAACAAGAGCTGTAAAGGTTGGCTGCTGCACCGTTGGCAAAGGTGAGCTGGACCATGGAAGCATCCTCGATGGTGAAGAAGTCGGGGCGGGGCTTGCGGTCGCGCACGGCCACGGCATAGACAGTCGTTACCTCGCCGAACAGGTAGCGGGCCAGGTCGGTGGTGTGGGTTGTTTGCTCGAGGAATTGTCCGCCGGACTTGTCCTTCTGTACCCACCATTTCCAGATTCCTTCATAGACTTGCGGTCCTCCGCTGATCCAGCCACCGTGCATGAAGACCGGCGTCTGGGTGGCGAGCAACTCACGCACCCGCTGAACCGAGCGGCGATAGCGGGTCATGTAGCCGACAGCGGTTATCAGGTTGTTGGCAGCCACACCGGCAGCGACTTCCCTGGCGGTCTGAAGGTCTATTGCTACGGGCTTTTCGATGAAGAAGGGCAGCTTGCGCTCAATGACCAACCTCTCGGCCGGGCCATGAGCAAACGGCGGCAGCATGATGTAGACGGCATCGGGGTTCGTTTCGTCCAGCATCCTGGCGGCATCGGTGTACACCCGGCCGCGCCCGCCTACCTGCTCACGGCGTGCGGCGGCGGCTTGTTCGTTGATGTCGCACCAGCCGACGAATTCAACGTCCTCGAAATCTTTCAGCCCCTGGTCAAGGTGCCCCCTGACGATTCCGCCGCATCCAATGAATGCAAGTCTCACGGCATCCAGCATGGTGCAGCCCTCCCTTGCAGATGTATACGCTCAGCCGGCGTTATTATTGAACATCAACGCGGGTTTACCTTGTAGCAGGACGGTCACCCACCGACGCGGGTTTCGACTTCAACGTTGATTCATGGATAGGTTGCAAGCGCCATTGCCGCCCCTGGACCCTCACCGTTGCAATCACATGCCGCCAGCCGTGTGCCCAGGGACTGGCCGGGAAGAACGCGCTTCCGGTCTGGTCCACGAAGTTGCCTTCGCTGCGAGTCCCCATGTAATTGTTGGGGAAGATTGTCTTATTCTCGAGGAAAGCGCGATCTTGCTCGCTGAGGACCCCGGCCGCCCAGCCGAGTACGAAGCCGTCCAGCGCAACAAGGCGGGCCGCGTATTGCTCGGGGTGCGCGGCGATATCCGCAAGCGTTACCGGCACCGGCACAACCCGTTGGACCGTACGCTCGACATGGGCGACGTTCCCGGCGCGGTCCTGCGCCTGAGCAATAATGGTGTTATCCCCTTCGGCCAAGGCTATCGTGCCCGGCGCCGCCGGCTTGCCGTTGACGGTCACGGTCGGTGTCTGCCCATCCCAGCCGCTGGTAAAGCAGCAGTCGCGGATGGATACCTGCAAGTCAACCTTTGGCAGGTAAGCCTGGCCGCGGTAAAGGGGAGACAGGGAAAGGCTGACAAGCGGGGCGGTGTAGTCTTCCAGGTAGCCTATTCGCAGGGCTTGCTTGGTGAGATAGGCAAAGAATTCGCCGCCGCCACAGGCAACGCAGGCGGGGATGGTATCGGCATTCTCCTCGGGCGTCAGGCGGCACAGGTCGGGGGTGTCGGGGCGCCAGGCGTACAGTCCCGCGTGCCCGTCGAGCCTACCGGTGACAAAGATCCTGCCGCCTGCGGGAGCGGGCAGCAGCACCGCGCCCCAAGGCTCCAGCGGCAGCGTGGTGATGATGCTGCGTGTGCCCGAGGCGCAGTCCACTTGCACCAGGCACATGCCTCCATCCGCGGCTTCTTCAGCCAACAGGAGGCGTCGGCCGTCCAGCAGCGCCACGCGATAGTCAAGGGCGGTGGTGCTGACCGTTTGCGGCTCGCCCCGGCCGGAGACGACGATGCTGCGTTCGGCGTCCTCGGGGCGATAGACGAGCAAGCCGTCGGCAGAGTAGGCCTCCAGGCGCGCCGAGCGGTCGGCCAGCAGCTCGGGCCGGCCCGCGGTGAGGTCCAGGCGCCAGGCGCGCCCGTGGGACATGCCGTACTCGGGCATGTCTGCATAGACCAAGGTGCGGCCGTCGAAGAAAACGGGGTGGAAGTGCTTCATGCGAAGCAGGAAGGCAGTGATTTCGTTCCTCCGCGATTTATCGCTACGCGCCCTTTCTGCAAGGCCGCCGCCGGGCAACTGCTCAGGCTGGTCGAGTACGACACGGCGGGAGGTCTGAAATGTTTTCAGGTCCACGGTTGCAATGACGTAGCGGCGGTGTTTGACGTCCTTGAGGCCGACCGCCACCTGCTCGGCGGAGGTATCGGGGATGATGAAATCGTAGGCGCCGTCCTGGCTGTCAACGCCGGCGGCCTGGGCGACCGCATCCACACGGCCGATCTTGTCCAGCGAGGGCTGAAGGAGCATGATATTGCGCTCATCGCCCACCAGCAGGCGTCCGCCGGGTAGGATAAACAGGTCGGTGGCACGCAGCTTCGTGCCGTAGAGAACCTGCCGGGGAGTGTCGACCAGGTGCTCAAGCTCTAGGACCGGAGGTTCAACCCACAACCTGGGGCCGACACGCACCAGCGAGGCTGCCGACGCACAGGTTACAGCGACCAACGCAAGCGACACAGAGAATGCACGTAAGCTTGTACGGAGAGACCACGTCACTGAGTTGTCGCCAGCTTTCGCCAATGCTTTTCGCTTCGCTTCGCTCACCTTATTGTTGTCCTTTCGGTATTACCCATGTTTGTGGGATAAGTGCCGGTGCTGCGAGGGATGGGCAACTTGCCGGCCGGCGAACAGGTTCGTCGTCATGCCTGCAGGCACCTTCCTTGCCGGCAATCCCGTGGTTGCGGGGCGCTGCTGCCGGCGAATTGCCGCTTGCACCCTGGTGTCATTTACCGGGGCAGGGAGGATTGCTCGTCGGCGGTGCCCAATTTTACAGCGACTGTGCACACAACGCGGTTGACGGAAGCCGCAGGGCTGCAAGGAGGAAGGGACGCGATGCTAATCAGTCACTGCCATGTTCAAGCGACAGGCTTCGGCGCTGAGGTGGCGACTAACCCGGCCGCGGGTACACTGGCGGAGCTGCGAAGGATTCTGCAGCAGGTCGGGGCTGACAAGGCGGTTGTTTTCGCGCCTTTTCAGCCTCAACTCGAGGCCCAGATAGAGCCGAATGAATGGCTGCTGTCCGAACTTCCCCACTACCCGGAGTTTATCGGGTTTGCAGCGGTTGATCCCAAGAGGGAGGACGCCGCCGATGCCCTGTTCAGCCTGATAGCCCGCGGGCTGCGCGGTGCAAAGGTACATCCGCCGGTATTTCGGACTGCGCTGGACGACCCGGCGACGGAGCCGTTCTGGGCAGCGTGTGCACAGATGCACTTGCCGGTGCACCTTCACACGGGCGTGCACGGGTGGTATCTACGCCGCTACATGCCGATACTGCTGGACGACATCTGCACTACATACCCTGATGTGCGCATTATCATAGATCACATGGGCGGGATTGCGTTCTTCGATCAAGCGCTTGCCGTAGTGCACGATAATGAGAATGCCTTTGTGGGACTGACGCAACTTTCCGGTCGCGCAAAGCAGTATGCCCTATCAGGTGACCGGCGCCGACTGCTGCTGGACACCGTCGGGGCGGACCGCATCATCTACGGGTTCGACTACCCGTGGAACGCAGACAATCTTGCGGCCTTGCGCCATGACATACAGTGGATAGAAAGCTGGGGCTTGAGCGAGGATGACACGGCCAAGATACTGGGCGGGAACATGGAGCGGCTGCTGGCAGATGTCAAGCCCCCCAGCTAGCTAGCACGAGTGCAGGTCCCGGCGGCCGGCCGTGCGACCGTCAATAGGCCGTGTCCCAGTATTGCCGCCATACATCTTCCGGCACGGCGGTGGCGTCGCCGGGGACAGGATTGCCGTTGCCGTCCTCGTGGTCAGTAGTGCTGTGATACTGCTCGGGCCTCATCCACTTGACATGGGAGTCGGCGAATAGTACGTTCGACCCGCCGTTATGAACGCGGCAAACAGCCCAGAAGGAGAGGGCGCCACCGAAGAATGCCCCCGGAGGGCCGCAGGGCGGGCCGGCCAGGCACCTATCCCATTCGACCGCCAATATCTTGTGGCTGGGCTGGTTTATATGGCCCTGGCTCTCGCCCGGGAAACCTGCACAGTACGGGTAGCCGGACATGCTGCAGCCGATATTGTAACCGTGCCCATAATACCAGGGCAGGTCGGGGCGGGTGGGGCACTTGAACAGGTCGTAGTTCTGGATATAAGGTACCAGCTTGGATTTCCAATACCGCTGGGGCGGGTAGCGCTCGTCGTAATCGGAGACGTACATCTCAAATGCCAGTCCCACCTGGTGCATGTTGCTGGCGCAGGTGATGGCCCGCGCCTTTTCTCGCGCCTTGGAAAACACCGGGAACAGTATGGCGGCCAGAATCGCGATAATCGCGATAACGACCAACAACTCGATGAGTGTGAAAGCTTTTCGCTGCGTGCAGCACACTGCTGACAGCTCCTTTCTTCCGTAGTATCCGTCTTGCCACAGAGATATTTGTGCCACCTATCAAAACTTCGTGTTACTTATCAGGCAAAAAAAGAAACCAGTTGATCCTTTATCCGGTAAGTTGCTCCACCATACCGGGGGCGCTAAGGGCGCTTGCCGGTGAATCTTGGAGGCCGTGGGCTTCCAACAAGTCACGATGTGCCAGAACCTCGGCCGCCGGACCGGATGCAACGATGCGGCCGTTGTCAAGCAATGCGACGTGGGTACACAGGCGCTGTATCATCCCCAGGTCGTGGGAGGCGATGACCTTGGCTTGCGGCAGCGCTGCCAGGAGCTGTTCGAACTCGCGGCGGCCGCGGGGATCGAGGTTGGCGGTAGGCTCGTCGAGCAGCAAGATGTCGCAATCCAGTACCAGCACGGTGGCGATGGCCACGCGCTTCCTCTCCCCCAGGCTCAAATGATGGGTGAAGCGCTCTTGAAAGCCTGCGAGGCCGACCTGGGCCAAGGCCTGGGCCACTCGCCGGCGCACTTCTTCGGCCGGTTTTTTCTGGCATAAGAGGCCGAACGCGACATCGTCGAAGACGCGCGGCATGAACAACTGGTCGTCGGGGTCTTGAAAGACCAGTCCCACGCGCCGGCGGATGCGCTGAACGGTCTTTGCCGTGATAGGCTCGCCGAAGATCCTCACCACTCCCTGCCCGGAAAGCAGCCCGTTGCAGTGCAGCAGCAGGGTGGACTTTCCCGCGCCGTTGGGGCCCACCAGTCCCAACACGTCGCCGTCGGCGACACGCAGGTTTACTCCGCGCAGCGCCACGCGGCCGTCGGGATAAGTATATGACAGGTCTTGGATTTCTATTGCAGTCATACCAGCCAACTCGCAGCTACGCCTCCAATTACCATCAAGCACAAAACAGCGGCACCGGCAAGCTGTTTCCAGTTTGCGGAACATTCGTGCTGCAAGACAGGCAAGTGCCCGTCGAAGCCTCGGGCCACCATCGCCCTGGCAATGTTCTCGGAGCGCTTAACACACCTTGCCATCAGTGCCATTATCATTGAAGCAGTAACTTTCAGGGCATATCGTCTTGTCGGCGGTCTGCCTCGCGACTGCCGCGCGCGGACCATGCGCAGGGCTTCGTCACTGATGACGAACAAGTAACGGTACATCAGCGCCATCAGCACCACTACCAGCGCGGGCACGTGCAATCGACTTAAACCCTCCAGCAAGCGGGCAAAGTCGGTGGTCCCGGCCAAGAGCACCACCGTCCAGATGCACAGCAGGGATTTGCTTACCGTGCTGACGGCCGCCTGCAATCCTTCGGCCGTCGCGGTCCACCCCAGGCGGGGCACGGTGAACAGCGGTGTGCCCGTTCCGTGCAGGAAGGGAACGGAGATTGCTATCATAACAAGCAGCGGTGCTGCAATCAGCAGCCGGACGGCAATGTAGCGCATCGGCACCCTGCTGACGAGGGAGAAGACGACCAGCAGTGCAGCCATCAATGCGAACCCGAGGGGACGCTGCTGGGGTATGGCGACAGTGCCGATTACCAGCACAGCGGCGCAAATGAGCTTGATGCGCACATCCACCTGTGCCAACTGCGAGCTGAGTTGTGAATCGGGCTCCAATTGGCTCAAATGCATCTTCAGTCGCCGCCTGATCGCGCGGCAGGCGCTGTTTCATTCAGGGTGTAGGTGAAGACGTTTTCGTCGGGCTGTTTCCACAGCCAGCGTGCCGCGGCTTCGTCTCCTTGCTCTCGCAGGATTTTCTCGGCCTGCTCGATGGTTTCCCCTACAGGCCGGAATACCACCTCGGCCGGCGGCTCGCTGCGCCGTACCGTGACGACAATTTCGTCGGAGGGTATCAGTTCGATATTTCGCTTGCCCATCGTGCAGCCCGTGCTCATCTGCAACCCGTCCACCAGGCACGATGGCGGTGGGGCGTCGGGGCAACGGACTGTGGTGTGAATGCCGAAGTAGCGCTTGCCGCCCAACAGCTCCACGGCCCGCAGGCCGATCTTCCATCCCAGGATGGCGTACGGACCGAGGTGTCCATGGAATTCTTTGGCCTTGTCAAGTATCGATTCATTCACTGCTTCTCACTCGCTTCAGCCATTGCACCAGCAGCGGCATGGTAGCCAACTGCAGGGCGATACCCGGCGCTCCGGTGACGATCGCCCCGATGACATAGGTGAGCACGGGGACGCGGAAGCCCAGCAGCGGCCCCACTGCTACTACCGCCCCGCCCAATACCACGCGGGCGGCTACAATTGCGACAGGAGCTGACAGCCACGGGCTCCAATGCAGATGATAAGACAGCAGGCTGGCAGTGGTACCCAGGGCGCCGAGTTCAAAACTCATCATGACAGCGATCGGCGGTGCCAGGGGTGGCATTCCCGTAAGCAGGCAGGAAACGAGCGGAACGATTGCTCCTACCGTGCCGGCTATGGAGGGCCGCACCAGCAGCCCCAGCGCCAGGACGGGAAAGTGCATTGGGAGGAAGACTTTGCCTAGCTGGGCGGCGTGGAAGGCCAGCGGCAAGGCGATACCGAGGGCTGCAAACAGCCCCCCGAGCGCCAGTTCCCGCGCTGTTTGCAGCCCTGGGTCTAGTGCCTGAGCTTGATCTTTTTGAGCAGACATGCTTATCACGATGGGAAAATACTTTTGCGCCGGCGGGTGTAAGTTTACTAGTTCGTGCCACCTGTTGTCAAATGGTAGCACTCCGCGGCTGGGAAGTGAATAGGAATTGGAGGCGAAGGCCTTGCAAATTGGCGGGTTATGGTTTATACTATAATCGTGTTGTTGAGAAGGGTGAGGAGGTCGCGGAATTTTTTGCTCAACAGCCTCCAAAAACTCTTGACACAGCGGCAGTGCTGTGGTAATGTATCTGTCCGCAGGAAATGGGATTGAGCGGTCTTTGACAACTAAATAGCGTGTCCGGACAAGAGGGGATTTGTTTGAGACAAACCCCTCAGGATGGGCCGCGAGCCCAGGACTGAGGTTTCAGTTTTTGCTGGAGAGTTTGATCCTGGCTCAGGACGAACGCTGGCGGCGTGCCTAATGAATGCGAGTCGAGCGAGAACCGGTCGGTTTCTTCGGAAAGCGGCCGGGGAAAGCGGCGAACGGGTGAGTAACACGTGGGTAACGTGCCCTGCAGACGGGGATAACAGCGGGAAACTGCTGCTAATACCCGATATAATAGCGCATGGCATCATGCGACTATGAAAGCTCCGGCGCTGCAGGATCGGCCCGCGGCCGATTAGCTTGTTGGTGAGGTAACGGCTCACCAAGGCGACGATCGGTAGCTGGTCTGAGAGGATGGTCGGCCACACTGGGACTGAGACATGGTCCAGACTCCTACGGGAGTTAGCATCAGGGAATCTTGCGCAATGGGCGAAAGCCTGACGCAGCGACGCCGCGT
>JALGVG010000033.1 GCA_029819875.1 Candidatus Zipacnadia bacterium
GTTGTCGGTGCCGTCCCACTGCCAACTGCCGTCTCCCAGCGGCTGGTTCTCCAAGGTCACCTGCTTGACAGCGTTGCGCGACAGGTCGAAGATGGTGATCTGCACGTCGAAGGTGGGCGGCCCCCAGTTGAAGTGGTCAATGTGCCAGGCGACCGTCGGGGCATTGGTCCCATCCCACAGCAGCACGTCATCGCCAGATGTTACCACCGTGTTGTCCGTCGTCCAGCTCCGGGCTTCCGTGTACAGGGTCTGGTAATTGCCCGGCGGTGGGGGCGGCAGTGGCTTGCGGATTACACCGCGGAAGTAGCGCGTCACGTTCTGGTGCGGGTTGGTCGGCGTCTGGATCGGCCCGGAGGCATAGCGCCGGTAGTCGCCAAACTGCCCCTCATAGGTGCCGCTGCCGGCGCTGGACCAGTTCTGTCCATCGCTGGAGACCTCAAAGCCTACAAACTCGCCTGCCCCCACCTTCACATCGCAGACCAACTGCATGATGTCGCAGACGTGGGAGTCAGTCCAGGTGGTGTCCGGGGGCTTGCGAAACCACAGGTCGTAGTCTTGCTCGCTCCACGCCCCTCCTGCGGCCAGCACGATCGCTGCCAATACCAGCAGCACACGACGCCTTGCCATTGGCTAGCACCTCCCCGGGGGCCAACCGCCGCATTACTTCTATAGACAACCGACCCTGTCGGCAGGTTCCATGCTTTGGGGAGAGGGAAAAGGCGGGTGTGAGATGGTCAGAGGCGTACAACCATAAAGGCCATAGGTAGTGTTCCTATGCCCTGGTGGCTCGTGCTATGTATGAAACCGGCGAACTGCAACTGACAGCAGGCCGAAGGTGGTTTGGGGGAGACATCAGTGCAGGCGACGCACGGCACGAAGTAACCCGCTGGCGCGATGTTGAACGATGTAAATAAAAATGGTACCCCCACGGGGATTCGAACCCCGGCCAACGGACTGAGAATCCGTCATCCTAACCGCTAGACGATGGGGGCACCTGCTGTAGTAAAGAATTATATTGTCCGCGGCAGATGGTGTCAAGCGTGTGCAGGAAGAGGCACCCATTTGCGGAGGCTGGTTTTTACGTCTTTGACAGGGGGCTAGTGCTGTGGTATACTGGCCTTGCAAGCGCCGTGATGCAGTCAAATTGCTACTGATACGCCGGAGGGGTGATTGATAATGCCCAAACGGTCAGGGTTGTTGGTAGTGGTTGCAGTCATGTGTTTTGCAGCAAGCAGCGTGGCGGCTGGTGATTGGGGCGTCGTGAAGCAGGCGGCGTCACTTGCGGGCGCTGTTGTAACGCAAGCAGGGCAGGCGGGATCGGGGCCGGCGTTTGTGAAGGTTCAGCGCAAGATAATCGCACGGCAGATAGTGTGGTTCAACGGCCGCGAAGGGGACCTGGAGAGCGGGGCGTTCGTGAGCAAGGGACGTACCTACCTGTCCGTGACCGACTTGATGCGCCATATCGGCGGGACGATCATCTGGGGCCCGAGCGACTCGTACATCGAGTTGCACCGCCGTGCAGTGGCTGTACGTGTAATACCGGGCAGCAACATTGTGTACGTAAACGGCCGCAAGGTGGAATTGGAACGGGCCTGCATGCGGATAAAAGGGCGGACGTTTGTGCCGTTGCGGTTATACTGCAACCTGTTCGGCATTCACACGGATTGGAACGAGACCGAGGGGCGTGCATACGTGACCTTCGCGGAGGAATGATGCTCCGGCAATTTCAACAACCTTGTGGGGGACGCGGGGCGCAGGATCGGAAGGGACAAGCAGCATACAACTATCGGCCTCCATCGGACGTGGCATGATGGAGGCCTGTTTGTTGTACAGGTACCGGGCAGATACAGGGCCTGTTGTGCATGAAATGACGAGAGCGGGCAAGGGCGGGCCAGTGAGAGCAGAGCGATTGACGCGACCGGCGGTGCGAGTGCACCGCATCGGCGTGGCCACGGCGATGTGGCTTGTCATATTGGCCGTCTGCATTGCCGCTGATGTCAGACCACGGCATGTCACAGTCAACGGGCAAGTTATCAGCTTGCGGCGGCAGATGACGGTGGCGGATTGCGCGCAGGCGGTGGGTATTACCAGGCAGGCCGGGGACCTGGTCAGCGTGCGGGGAAGCGTGTTGTTGCGCGGCGGAGGCCAGGGGCGTGTGATGATGCGCAACGGTCGTTGGTGCCGGCCGCAAGAGCGGGTGCGAGGCAACGACAGCATCTTCATCAAGCCGGCCGATGACGTGGTGGAGCCGACGACGGAGACGGCCAGGCGACTAAGCCCGGTACCGTGCCTGCCCGATGGGAAGCCGATTGCGTGGCGCGGTCGGCTTGCGGTGCACGGATTGCAGAGGGTGAGCTGCGGACAGATCAGCGGACTGGTGGGAACGGTGGAATGGTGCGTCGCGCAGCCGGTCGTCACGTGGAAGAAGCAGCAGGAGCATCCGACCGTGGCGCTGACCTTCGATGACGGTCCCCACCGAACGTATACACCACAGATTCTCGACATCCTGAAGCGATACAACGCACACGCTACTTTCTTTGTACTGGGGTCGCTGGCGAAGGCGCGGCCGGACCTGATTCGGCGCATAAGTGCCCAGGGACACGAAATCGGCATCCACACGTGGCGCCATGCGCGGTTGACAAGACTTACGGCGGCACAAATCCGGGCCGACATCTCCCGCTGTGCCGCGGTGCTGGCGCCCATCATAGGGGCAGGAGGCCCAAGGCCGCGGTGGGTGCGGCCGCCGTACGGGGCGATAAACAGCAGCGTGCGGCGGACCTTGCAGGAGATGGGCTACCGGGTGGCGATGTGGTCGGTTGATCCCGATGACTGGCGGCGGCCGGGAGCGGAGGCGATCTACCGGCGGGTCATGGCGCGGGTCCGCGACGGGAGCATTGTGCTGATGCACGACGGGGGCGGCAACCGCTCCCAGACGGTGGCGGCACTGGCCAGGATAGTTCCGGAGCTGCAAAGTCGGGGCTACAGGCTGGTCACCATGTCCCAGCAGGCGGGGCTGGTGCCGATCTTCGAGGGCGAGGTCATCATCCAGTCGCAGCAATGGTCGCTGCGGGTGCGGCCGGTAAGCGGGGAAATGAAGGTGTTTGTAGACGGCAAGCCGGTCAAGCTGCAAGTGCCGCCGGTGACCACTGGGAAACAGATAATGCTGCCCATCGACCCGCTGCTGAAGCTGCTGGGGGCGTCGTACGTGTACGACGCCGAGGGGGAGACGCTGCGCTTGACGACGGTGCGCGGGACACTGCTGCTGCGGCTCAACAGCCAGCGGGCCAACGTCAACGGGCGCGAAGTGAAGCTGCAGGTGCCGCCCATTCTGTACCAGGACAGCGTCATGTTCCCCTTGTGGCTGATGGCCAATAGCTGCCAGGCCCGGGTCCGGTACGACGAGCGCGAACAGGTGATAGAGTTCACCAGTTACATGTCCAGCCAGGTAGAGGCCGCAGTGATCGCATGGCAGCCCACCGAAGTGAAGCTGCACCCGATGCCCGATATTGCATACGTGGCCTGGAGCGCGGGCATGTGACGAAGGTTAACAGGAGGTAAGATAATGACAACATATTGCCTGGCTGTAATCGTTATGCTCAACGGTGTTCAAATCTGGCTGCCGCGGCCCGCATTTATCCTGTCCAATCAGGTCTTCATCCCGGCTCGCGAAATCTTCCAGCGCATGGGATGGACAGTCAAGTGGCAGGAGGCGGACAAGTCCTTCGTGCTCAGTGCGCCGGGCCAGGAGACCGCCGTTGTAAGGATCGGAGACCCAGTGGTCAGGGTGGGGCAGCGAACTGAGAAATTGTCGGCGGCACCGCTGCAGCGCAACGGCATCAGCTACGTGCCGGCCCAGGCGGTGCAAATAGTGACGGGTGCTACGCTGGCGTGGGACAATGAGCACAAGGCGCTTGATATCCAGTACACGCTGCCGGGAATGCCACCGGTAACCACGCCGGGGCAGCTGGCGGAGGAGGGGCCCGCGCAGATCGGCCGCGAGGTCGTGGTGATCGGTGAGTACATGGGTTGGCACGCCGACCCACTTGATCCGCTGGTGTCGCAAGGCCCGCCGCGAACGCGCAGCGACTGGATACTGCGTAGTGTGGACGGGAGCATCTATTGCGTTGCAACCTCGGAGATGGAAAGCGCCGTTGCGTTGAGCCCGGTTGAAGATACCGGCAGGCGCATCAAGGTGACCGGCAGCGTCGCGATTGCCCGCGACGGCTTTGTGTACCTTGTCCCACGGCACGTGGAAGCCCTCCAGGGGCTGGCGGGCCTGACAAGGTACGTGCAGTCCAACCGGATGAGTTATCGCAACGGCGAGACGGCCGTGTTCACCCTGCACGTGGCCAATCCCAACCCCGAGCCCGTGCAGATAACCTTCCGCAGCGGCCAGCGCTATGACTTCGTGGTCAAGACCAGGGATGGCAAGAAGATATGGCGATGGTCCGATGACAGGATGTTCACCATGGCTATCGGCAGCCGGACGCTGGCCCCCGGCGAGGCCTACGATGTGCAAGTCAAGTGGACGGTTCAAGGCCCCGAGGGGAAGCCGCTGGCACCATCCATTTACCAGGTGCACGCCGAGGTGACGCCCGAACTGCAGACTTATCCGCAGTTGTTTGAAGTAACAGATAAATGACGTTTGCAGCACGCCGGGAGATGACGAGAAGGAGGATGGCGGACGGCAGCGGGCGAGGCAGAGCGATGCCGGCAAGCAGCTCGGGGATTGCCACCGCATCAGGGCCTGCAGGGGCAGCGGGCGGCACAAGCCCGGCCCTGCGCCACGCGCGGAGGGGCATGGCCGGCATACTGCTGGCAGCCACGGTTGCATTGCTGATAGGCGGTGCGGGCTGCCGGCGGCAGGGTCATAGCCCGGACACGCTGCCGGCGGTGATGCAGGCCGGTTCCGGGCATGGCCTGTCGCTGCCACGGGCGCCCGGGCAAGCCGCGGAAACCGCGCCCCAAGACCCGGTGGTGTTTGACGTATCCCCCCGCATGCCTGCTCGCACCCCTGTGCTGCTGCCTGCGAAGGCCAAGCAGGTATATTGCTGGTTCAAACTGCCCTCTGCGGCAGAAGGCAATGTCACGGGCCGCTGGTCGTTGAACGGCGAGGACCTGGGGCCTGTTCCGGCGCCGCAGGCGGTGGTTTACAGTGACGGGTATATCAGCGGGCAAGTCATTTTGCGCCCGCCCGCGCGGCAACAGCAGTTCCCGGCGGGCATATACGTGGTGGAGCTGAAAGCGGCGGGGTCGCCTGCCTGCCGGGCATCGTTCGTAATGGCAGAGGATGCCGAGAAGATTCTGCGTGCAAAGGCGCCGGCGGGCGGTGCGGTGATGGTCGAGAATATGATGACCGCCGCCAAGGTGGATGCCCAAGGTTGGCCGCTCGCTCTGGCGGACGAGTTCCGGCCGACGGACCGCGTGTGGGTGCGCTTCGATTACGCAAACGGAATTCCGGGGCTTGCCTTGCAGGTGCAGTGGCTGTACCGGGGCGTGGAATTGAAACAAGCTGCCGTCATGGTGCCGATGGAAGATGTCCGGGGGGCGTGCATGGCATGGATGCAGGCCCAGGAGGGTAATCTGCCGCCCGGTCGCTACCAGGTGCGGGTGCTGCTGGCCGGCAATGCCAAGCCGCTGGGCAGCGCCGGGTTCGTGGTGTTGGAACCGGGGCGAAAGCCAAAGACGCGGCCCGGCCCCACTCGTCCCCAGCAAGCGGTGCAGGACGCAGAGCCGGGCGGCGGGCCCTCGCCGGCCAAAAACGAAGCCCCGGCCACAGCAGCCGGAGCGACGAGGAACTAGCCGGCAGCTTGCAGGCTTCAGACGTTGTTGCCTTCAATGAGGATGTACTTGTCAGTAATCGTCAACTTGTCAATCTTGGGTTTCAAAGGGATCATGTAAGAGTCGACCAGTGGATTGAGCTTGCTGAGCACCTGCTTGAGAGGCCCGACGGGCAAGGGAACCCTGTTCACCCAGGCGGCCAGCGGCACGAAGTTGATCACGTGCTTGTCCTTGACCTGCAGCTTGCCCACCATCTTCAAGCTGTTGCCGAACACGAGCTTGTATATTCCCGTGAACGTCAGCTTGTTGTTGCCGAAGTCCACCTTCAGGTTGCGGATCGGTGTCTTCTTGAGGGCGAGCAGCTTGTTGGTGTCGGTTTCCATAAGCTTGGCCCGCAGCACGGTGCGCTTGCGCGACTTCAGCACGATTTCGGGGTCACGGGGGTCGGAACTGTACAGCTTGTTGATGTCGAAGACCACGTCGAAGGCCTTGACGTAGATGTCGCGGACCGCTATCCCCTTGCCCTGGCGGATCATGGCGTCAGCGGAGATGACGACGGACTGAAAGCGCCCTTGCCGGGTATAAGCCTCGTTTTGATATGGTATCACTTTGATGACCAGGTTCTTGCAATCCCACCCGGCGCGGAACTTGTTGGAGAGGCGGTTGCGAACCCCTTCAGGGGTTACGGTATAGGCCGTCGCCGGGCCCAGGCCGGCGGCGAGTATTGCGATGCTGATAAACAGCGCCAGCAGCAAGGTCGCGCGACGAGAATTGACAATTGCCATGAATATCACTTCCAAGTGTAGGCACAACGTCATTACTACTACGATGGATAGGACTGCTATTTTAGACATTTCAGCGGTAGAAAGGTTCTCTATGGCAGGTAGTTTGAGCTTGCGGCGGTCAAGCAGGTGTCGCTGCTGCCGTGTCGGACAGGCGGCCGTCGCAAAGCCGGCAGCAGAGATCGCAAAGGATATTAGCACCAAGTAATGGAATTATACACCGGTAACAATCTGCGTACAATGTCAGGCAGCAAGGCAGGTGAACAGGCATGGGACTAGTTGACTTGCGGTCCCAGAAGGTCCGACGGAGCGGCCAGGAATTGGTGGATCATCTCAACAGCTTCAACCTTGACCTCAAGTTTTCGGCGGGAGTGTGGTTCTTTGCCCCCGGCGGGGGTAGGTTTCACGACCGGTACGTGCCGCCAATGAGCATGGAGGAGATACTGGAGAAGGCCGCCAAGCTCAAGAAGTACGGTCTGCAGGCCCTGGAGGCGCACTACCCCAACGAAATCAACGAAGACAATATCGAGATGTTCAAGCAGTACCAGGCCGACACGGGTATCAGGGTGCTGACGGTGGTGCCCAACTTGTTCTTCGAGGCTCAATTCGAGTTCGGCTCCCTGTCCAATCCCGACCCGGCCGTGCGCCGGGTGGCGATTGAACGGGTGAAAACCACGCTGCAACTGAACATCGAGTTGGGGACAGACTTTGCCATCGTCTGGCCGGGCATTGACGGGTTCGACAATACGTTCGGGCAAAACCACGTCGTTGCGCGGGACCTGTTCGCCGAGGGGCTGGCGGAGGCAATGGACGCGGTGCCGGGGGTGCGGATTGCGCTGGAGCCGAAACCTTACGAGCCGCGGTCGAACATCCTGTACGGCACCACGCCGCAGGGAATACTGCTTGCGGAGAAGGTGGAAAAGATGCTGGGCGCGGAGGCGAATCGCCGCCTGCTGGACGAAGGCCACGCCCTGATGACACTCAACCCCGAGGTGGGGCACGTACTGATGGGCTACGAGGACCTCGGCTACGCATTGAGCCTGGTATTGGAGTACGGGCGGCTGGCACATACCCACTGGAACTCGCAGCCGCTAGGCAACTATGACCAGGACAAGAACGTGGGCGTCATCGCGCCCGAGCAAGCCGAGGCCGGCCTGTACGTGCTGAAGATGCACGGATACCAGGGCTATTTCGGGATTGACATAAACCCCGAGCGCATGCCGGTGGAGCGGGCACTTATAAACAACATGGACTGCCTGCGGGGGATGAATGAACGCATAAACAACCTCGACCATGCACGCATCGTGGAATGCGTGGAGAATCCGGCAAAGAATCGCGGCATGTTGGAGGCGCTGCTGATCCGCGCCCGCTACGGTGACACAGGCGCGAGTTTTTCGGAGGTAGAATAGACGGTGATGCGGCAGTTGAGAAGTTATGCAGCCATTGCCGTGCTGGCCGCCATCGGGATATGCCTGGCGGCCGGTGGCTGCTCGCGGGCGGGCAAGGAGACGACAGGGGGCGGGCCGGCGGTCAGCCAGGTGTTGGAGAGCCGACAGCGGGCCGCGGTCAAGCGACTTGAACAGCGACAGAACGAAATTGACGGCAAGCTCAAGACGATTGAAAAACAGGTCACCGAGCTCAGCGCGCAGTGGGAAAAGGCCCTCCAAGAGGGGGACGAGGTGAAGGCCGGGGAGTTGATGGCGCAGATAGACAAGCTGGGGAAGGAGTCCGACGAATTGGAAGAAGAGCTGGACAAGGTGCTCGACGAGCTGGCCAAGTACAGCGGAGCGCAAGGCGCGAAGACCGATACCCAGCAGGACCAGCCGAATCCCGCGCCTTCGGCTCAGGTGCAATGAGTGTGGCAGCAGCGAAAAGAACCTTGTGGTCGGGGCGTGACCAGTCACGCCCCGTTGTGTCCCGCAGGAAGTGGCCTTATTTCGATTCGTACGACCAGGTGATTTTGTAGATGAACGAAGATCTGCACATCCGGACGATGACTGCTGAGGACATTGCAGCGGCCATGGAGCTGAAGGAGCTGATGGGGTGGAACCAGTTGCCCAGGGACTGGGAACGGTTCCTGGAATGGGAGCCGCAGGGCTGCTTTGTCGCTGAATGTGGGGGGCGACTGGTAGGCACAACAACCGCAATAAGCTACGAGGACAAATTCGGCTGGGTCGGGATGGTGATGGTTCATCCCCAGATGCGGCGCCGAGGAATCGGGCGGGCGTTGATGTCGGCATGCATCGAGTACCTCGAAAGGCGGGTGGCTTGCATCAGGTTGGATGCTACGCCGATGGGGAAGCTGTTGTACGACAAGCTGGGGTTCGTGGAAGAATACGAGCTGCATAGATGGCAAGGCATTGCCGCCGGCCGCGGTGCGAGCGATGTTGTGCCGATAAGCGAAGAGGTACTCGAAGCCGTCAAGCAGTTCGACCGCCCGATCTTCGGTGCCGATCGCAGCCGCGTATTACACAGGCTTGCTTCCGAGGCCGAGGTAGGCAAGTGGGTAGCGATGGAAGGGGAGGTCATCCAAGGGTACGTGATGGTGCGCCCCGGGGCCCACGCCTGGTACGTGGGGCCGCTGGTGTGCAGGGGGCCGCAGTGGGCGGAGCAGTTGTTGAGCCGGGCGCTGCAAGAAGTGGCCGGCCAGCCGGTGCTGATTGATGTCTGCTCAGCCAACGCCGAGGCGGTGGAACTAATCAAGTCACTGCGCTTCCAGCCGCAGCGAAAGTTTACCCGCATGTACCGGGGAAACAACGCATGGCCCGGCCTCCCTGAATATGTCTATTGTCCGGCGGGCGCGGAAATCGGGTAGATCGGTTTTCGATAACTAACAGGTAAGAAGGTGAACCTAATGACATCACGAGAACGAATGAACACTGCCCTGGAGCACCGGGAGCCTGACAGGGTGCCGACGGACCTGGGTTCAACATTCGTGACCGGTATCCACCAGGTGGCTTACAAAAACCTGCTGGAATACCTGGGGGAAGGGGACCGCGAGCTGCTCCCCTCCATAGAGCCGGTGCAGCAATTGGCCAATCCCCACCAGGACATCCTCGAGCGGCTGGGGGTGGACACCGACGGCTTCATGCGGTACGGCATCACCCGTACGATCGGCCCCGAGGTGTGGGAAGACGACCAATACTACATGTTCAGGGATAATTGGGGCCTGGGCTGGCGGATGCCCAAGGACGGGGGGCTGTATTATGACATCTTCCTGCACCCGCTGGAGGGCAAGAGCGCCGACGAGATCAAGAGCTACAAGTGGCCGGACCCGTTGGAGGGGATAGACCTCGAAGCACTGGAGCAGGCGGCAAAGCACCTGTACGAGGAAACGGACAGGGCATTGATCCTCGGAGGTTTTGGCTCAGGTATCCTGGAGACGGTCATACGGCTGCAGGGTGATGCCCAAGGGTTGCTGAACCTGGCGGCCGAGCCCGAACTGACCGGCTGGCTGCTGGACCGGGTCACGGACCTGAAGATCGAGTTCATTGAGGCGGTATTGCCGAGGGTGGGGCAATATTGCCAGATATTCTACCTGGGTGATGATTACGGTCACCAAAACAGCCCGGCGATGAGTCCGCAGATGTTCAGGTCACTGATAGTGCCGCGGCTTAAGCGCCACAACGAGGCCGTCAAGCGTATCGCGCCGCACATGAAGATATTCCACCACAGCGACGGTGATGTCTACCCGCTGCTGCCTGACCTCATTGAGTGCGGGGTGGATATTCTCAACCCGGTGCAGGTCTCGGCGGCGGAGATGGGAGACACTGCGCGCCTGAAGCGTGAATTCGGCGATGTTCTGACATTCTGGGGAGGTATAGACACGCAGGAAGTATTGCCGCACGGCACTCCCGAGCAGGTGAAGGAGGAAACCCGCCGCCGCATCGAGGACCTCGCGCCCGGAGGGGGGTACGTGCTCAACACCGTCCACAACATTCAAGCCGACGTTCCGCCGGAAAACATAATGGCTATATTTGAGGCCCGCGATGAATACGGGTGGTATTAGCCAAGCGGCACGACAGGCCGCCGAGGTGATGGCATGGGCATAGCGTTGCTGGCGATAACGCTGATCATTTCGATGATCCTGGTGCGTGTCGGCGCCCTGGCGCTGGAACTGACAGGCATGTCGCCGGAAATGGCGCGCTTCCAGGCGTTATCGGCCTTCACGGGAACGGGCTTCACCACGCGGGCGGCCGAGGAGGTGGTACGGCATCCGCAGCGCCGCAGCATCATTACCGCGCTGATAGTTATCGGATGGGCGGGAGTTGCGTTCGTAATTACGGGCTTGCTGCAAACCTTCAGGGTGGAGACGTTCGATTGGATGATATTGCTGCGCCTGATAGCGGTGCTGCTTGCCCTGTTCGTTCTTTACCGGATTGTAGTGCTGCCGCGATTGTCGCAGTGGATTGACCGCAGCATCAAGTCGCAGTTGCAGCGGTTCACGGCTCTCGAGCCACTCGAGGTGGAGGAGATCCTCACCCAGGCGGAGGGATGGGGGATTGCGCGCATCGAGGTGCAGGAGGGTTGCACTCTGGTCGGCAAGCAGCTTCACGAGTCACGGCCCCGCGACCTGGGCATCCTGATTATCGCCATCGAAAGGGGCGACCAGTACATCCCTTCGCCGGGCCGCAACGACACCATCTACATCGGTGACCGGCTGCTGGTGTACGGGCCGCTGAAGGTGATGGAACAGATAGCCGCCATGCGCCACGATTCGGCCGGCGATGCGGGGGCGAAGCAGGCTTGAAGGCGGCAGCGGGGCAGCCAGGTTAGCCGTCTCTGACTATGATGGCTCCGCACGTGGGGCACAAGGCCGCCTGTTCGAACACCGTCACCCAGGTGCCGCAGCGGCCGCAGAGGGCGGGCTGCGGGGGGCGGAGAAGGGGCTGGTCGGCATGGGCAACATGGTGCCGGCTGCGGCGCCCATCGCGTCGGCGCCGGGGGCGGCGTTGCCTGCGGGGCAGCTCCAGGGGCAGGCGCATGATCCTGTTGTCACGATCGCTATGGTTGCACACGGCGGGCATCCGGTACACGGCGGCGATGACGGCTGATGCGTAAGTAGCTCCTTCCACGGCAGGCCGCTTTGACCTGCACGGGGGAAGGGCTGCCGCGCCGAAAGGGGAAAGGTAGGGCCGATAGTACGGCGGCGGGCGAGGATGTAGGAAAACCAGACATGATGAATGGAGGACAAGAATGATGAAATTCGCCATTTGTAATGAAATCTTCCAGGGCTGGGAGTTGGAGAAACAGTTTGAGACCGCGGCGGAGGTGGGCTTTGACGGCATTGAAATAGCACCCTTCACTATGGCCGATTCCGTGCTGAAGATCGACGCGGAGCAGCGCCGGCGCATCCGCGACCTTTCGAAGCAATATGGTGTCGAGGTGGTGGGAATTCACTGGCTGCTGGCCGGCACCAGCGGCTACCACGTGACGGATCCGGACCCCGAGGTGCGGGCACGCACAAGAGAGTATCTCAAGGAGTTGGTGCGCTTCGGCGTCGAGATCGGGGGCAGCATGGAGGTAGTCGGCTCGCCCAAGCAGCGCAACGTCAAGGAGGGCGTGACATACGAGCAGGCCTGGGAATGGTTCAAGCAGGCACTAAGCGAGGCGGCCAAGGTGGAGGGAGCCGAGAACTTCATGATCTGCATCGAGCCGTTGGCCCCGGCCGTGGACAACAACTTCATCACCCGGGCGGAAGAGGCGCGGCGAATGGCCCGCGAGATAGGCCTGCCCAACGTGGGCGTCATCCTGGACACCTACAGCGGCAACCAGGTGGAGGATGACCTGCCCGAGGAGATCCGCAAGACGGCCGAGCTGCTGGGGCACTACCACTGCAATGATGACAACGAGCGCGCGCCGGGCTACGGGGGGATAGATTTCGTGCCCATCATGCGGGCACTGCTTGACATCGACTACCAGCGGTACTGCTCAATCGAGGTCTTCGATTTTTCGCTGGACCCTGTGGAGCACTGCCGCAAGGGCCTGCAGACGCTGAAGGAGGCCTTGGACAAGGCGGGTGGCTAGAGCAACGGCATGACCGGCTGTGTCTATGATCCAATTTTCCTGGAGCACGGTGATCCTTCTCACCCGGAGAATCGCGCACGCCTGGAGGCGATCGTTGATCATCTCCAGGCGACTGGTTTATGGGAACAACTGGCGCACCTGCAGTGCAGCCCGGCCACGCAGGAACAGATAACGTACCTGCACGAGGAGGGCTACATCAAGCGCCTGGCGGAGCTGTGCCGGGCGGGCGGGGGGCGGCTGGATGCGGATACCTATGCCACGCGGCGCACGTTTGAGGCGGCGGTGACGGCAGCCGGAGGCTGCCTGCAGGCCGCCGAGGCGGTGGTGAGCGGGGAGGTTGACAATGCCATCTGCCTGGTGCGGCCGCCCGGCCACCACGCCTTGCCGGCCCAGGGGATGGGGTTTTGCTTCTTCAACAACATCGCGCTGGCCGCCGAACACCTGCTGCGTGGCGGCCTGGAGCGGGTGGCGATAGTGGATTGGGACGTACACCACGGCAACGGCACCCAGGAGATGTTCTACAGGCGCAGTGATGTGCTGTACATCTCCGTCCACCAGTCCCCGCTGTACCCGGGGACGGGGACGCTGGACGAGATAGGTACAGGGCAGGGGCGCGGCTTCACCATCAACGTGCCGCTGCCGGCAGGAGCCGGGGACGAGCACCTGGTGCGCGCCCACCGGCAAATCATCCTGCCGGCGCTGCGCGCCTACCAGCCCCAGTTCGTGTTGATTTCCGCAGGCTACGACGGCCACTGGCGTGATCCGCTGGCGGGTTTCCGCCTCACCACGGATGCATATTACCGGGTCATGCGCATGACGGTGGAGACGACGCAGGAGGTGTGTGGGGGGCGGGTGTGCGTTTGCCTCGAAGGCGGATACAACCACAGAGCCCTGGCCGGCGGGGTGGCCAAGACGGTCCTGGCGTTGCAAGGCAAGCCGCCCGCGGAAAAGGAAGAGGCACCGGTGGCCTCCAAGTACGTGAACCACGTAGTTGACGAGCACCTGGACCGCGCCGTCAAAACACACAAATCCCACTTGCAGTTCTGAGGGGTACAGGGCGGAAGAGGGCGATCACCTAGTCATGGATGCACGGAGCCTGCGGGTTTTGGAATTTCCCAAGATACTGCAACTGCTTGCCGACCAGGCAGCCACCAGCATGGGCAAGCAGCGTGCCCTGCAGCTTAAGCCTTCCACCGACGAGCAGTGGATCAGGCGGCGGTTGCAAGAGACAAGCCAGGCCCGCGAACTGCTGGCCCAGGTGGGCTTCCCGCCATTGGGGGGAGTAAGCGACATAAGGGCCTTGCTCGACCGGGCGAGAGCGGGGCGGGGCCTGGAGGCCGGCGAACTGCTGGAGGTGGCGGCGGTTCTGGAGGCGTGCGGGCGGCTGCGCTCGTACTACGCCGAAGGGGCACAGCAGGCCCCCATGCTGTACCGGCTTGCCAGCCGGTTGGGCGATTACCGGCACCTGGCGGAGGCGATAAGGGCCTGTATTGACGACGACGGCCAGGTCAAGCCTGAGGCCTCGCGGGAACTGGAACAGCTCCATCACCGCGCCCGGGGATTGCAAGCGCAGATGCACCAACGCATGCAAGCGCTGCTGGCGCGGTACGCCGAGCGCAATGTCCTGCAGGACGGGGTGATAGTGCAACGCGAGGGGCGCTGGTGCTTGCCTGTGCAGGTCAGCCAGCAGTCGCGGTTTCGCGGCATCGTCCACGATCGTTCCGACAGCGGGGCCACGGTGTTCATGGAGCCGCTGGAAGTGGTGGAACTGGGCAACGCTATCCGCGAGGCGGAACTGGCCATTGAGGCGGAGAGGCGGCGCATTCTGCGCGAACTCAGCCGGCAGGTGGGAGAAGTGGCCGAGGCAGTGGCGGACGACCTGCGCAGCATAGGAGTTTTGGACTTCATCACTGCCAAGGCCCGCCTGGCGCAGAGAATGGGTGCCGTGGAGCCGGAGATAGCCGATCGCAGCGGTTACATCAACCTCAACGGCGCCCGGCATCCGTTGCTGCGGGGGGAAGTGGTGCCCATCAGCCTGTGGCTGGGGCGCGACTTCACCACCCTGGTGATAACAGGACCCAATACCGGCGGCAAGACTGTGACATTGAAAACGGTGGGCCTGCTGGTGTTGATGGGCCAGGCAGGCCTGCACGTGCCGGCCGAGCCGGGCACGGTAATCTCGGTGTTTGACGGGGTGTATGCTGACATCGGGGACGAGCAGAGTATCGAACAGTCGCTGTCCACGTTCAGTTCGCACATGACGCAGATAGTGAAGATAATCAGCCGCGTCAGGCAAGCAGCCGGCCGCCAAGGGGGGAAGGTAAACGCCCTGGTGCTGCTGGACGAGATCGGGGCAGGGACCGACCCGGCCGAGGGTGCCGCGCTGGCGCGCGCTATCTTGCGGGAACTGCACGACGCCGGCTGCCGGACCATCGCCACCACCCACTACAATGACCTGAAGATGTTCGCCTACTCGCAACCGGGGATGGAGAATGCCAGCGTGGCGTTTGACATCAAAACGCTTCAGCCCCTCTACCGGGTGCTGATCGGTCACCCCGGGGCCAGCAACGCGTTCGAGATTGCCCAGCGCCTGGGCCTGCCCCGCCGGCTCGTGGAAGAGAGCCGGCAATTCATGGACGAGGAGGAGCAGACCTTCACGCAAGTGCTGGCGCAGATGGAAGAGCACCGGCGGCGGCTGGAGAAGGAGCAGAGGGCGACGGTGCGCGCCCAGCGCGATGCCGAGGAGCTGCGCGAGGAGTACCAAAAGAGCCTGGAGGAACTGCGCAAGCGCCAGCGGCAGTTGTTAGAGGAAGGCTATGCCGAGGCCAAGCGCATCGTCCGCGAGGCCCAAGAGCAAGCCCGCGCAATCATCGCCGACCTGCAGCGGCAGGAGCGCCACACGCAAGTGGCCGAACAGCGGCGCGAGGAGCTTAAACAGCTCGACGAACGGATCGAGGCCCGCTTCGCCCGGCAAAGGCAGCAGATCGAGCCGCCGCCGACCCCTCCGCCGCCGGCAGCCGGGGATGTGGCGCCGGGGACGCGGGTACACGTACCGGCCTGGGGACGAGACGGACTGGTAACGGAGATACTGGACGAGGAGACAGCCGAGGTGCAAATCGGAAACCTACGGGTGGAAGTCAATATCACCGACCTGCAACCGGCGCGCGAGCAGCCCCAGGTGCGGGCGGCGGAGACGGCGGCACGCATGAAGATGCGCAAGCAGATGGCGGTGGGACCGGAAATAGACCTGCGCGGCAGCACCGTTGACGAAGCAATCCTTCAGCTTGAAAAGTATCTCGATGATGCGATGCTGGCGGGGATGTCCTCAGTGCGCATCGTGCACGGCAAGGGAACCGGTGCGCTGCGGGAGGGTATCCACCACTACCTCAGGCGGCACCGCCACGTGGCCGACTTCCACTTTGCACCGTTCGAGGAGGGCGGAGACGGGGTGACCGTCGTTACCCTCGGCTGAGCGACGCACCACGGCAGGCTTCAACGCGCAGCGCCTTCGGGCTGAAAGTGCGGATCGGCAGTCACCACGATCTTGTCTATCAGCACGTTTACCCAGCCATTTGACCACTGGACAAAGTGCGAACCCACAGCCAGGTCTTCGGTAGGTCCCCGCATCCAGGTCCACTGCCCGACAAGTCCCGTGCCGTCAAGCTCCAGCTCATGCTTGTCGTCGAAACCCAACCAGGCGGTGTAGCGGTAAGGATGGAACTGGGGCTCACGATCCCACCAACTTTTTTGCCACAGCACCCGCGCCCACACCGTGTAGCTGGCGGGCTTTCCCACCTCAAAGAACCAGCGATGCCCCGGGTAGTAGGTGCCGGCGGATTCGACCAGGCGGCGGCCGCTGGGCCACTCGGCGGACAGGGCATAGCCGCTGTCGGTGGCCTCGCAGATAACCGGGTGTGACCCGTAGCGCACTGTTTCGGCGTCTTCGCCCTCCATTTCGATGGTATCGCGCACCTGGATGGTATGCACCTGCAAGGAACGAGAGAAGACCTTGTGAGGGGTGCGGATATCCACGTGGGCGGTATGCGTGGCTGTATCGCATTCGGCGGGCACGAAGACGGAAAGAGACAGCTCCTTTAGAGAGCGGGGAGGAATTGTCACCTCCCCCTTGTCCACGCGCATCCACAGGCTGGCCGGCGCCACGCAGGAGCCCAGTGTGACGGGCAGTGGTTGGGAGGTGAAGTTTGCCACCGCCACCGTTACGCGGGCCTGGCCGCCCGCGCCCACCACCAGGTACGACGGGCACAA
>JALGVG010000204.1 GCA_029819875.1 Candidatus Zipacnadia bacterium
TTTCTCCTCGGCCTCGTTGAGGCCCTTGACGTATCCTGCATGATGCTTGTCATGATGCAAATGCATCGTCTCCGCGTTCAGGAACGGCTCCAGGGCATCGTAAGCATAAGGCAGCTCGGGCAATTCATGCGGCATACTGCTACCCCCTCCCTCGACCAGAGTGTTCAGAGCTTGTCGCAAGGAATATAGCCGCGGGCCGGCTTGGCCTGCCGGCGCGCCCAGGGCAGAGGCGCCGACAGATTCACTGACCGCCATCGGTTCATCGGCATGTTTACTTCGCTTGACGGCGAGTGCATGCCGGCGGTGGCGGTCGCCGCCAAGTGCGGCACCGTCACTTGCCGTGAGGGCACTTCTTGAAGCACAGGAACCAGTCCAGGCAATAGTAGTCATCGCCGGCTTGCTCGACGCGATCCTGGGCCGCGCCGCACGAGCCGGGCGGTGGAATGATGACATCTTCGCCCAGTTGCCAATTGGCCGGAGTGGCGATGCCGTACTCGTCGGTATGCTGCATGGCAATCAACAGCCGCTTTATTTCCTCCATGTTGCGGCCGTTGGACAGCGGGTAGTACAGGACCGCGCGGATGGTGGCCTCCGGGTCAATGATAAAAACCGCGCGCACCGCCTGGGTCGTGCTGGCCGAAGGTTGCAACATTCCGTACTTTTTGGCCACTTCCATGGTCAAGTCGCTGATGACCGGGAAGGTGACCTCGACGTTTTCCATGCCCTTGAAGGTGATTTTTTCCTTGATGGTCCGCAGCCACGCGATGTGACTGAAGGTACTGTCAATCGACAATCCCAGCAGCTCGCAGTTAAGCTGCTTGAACTCCTCCTGCATGCTGGCGAAGGTGATGAACTCGGTGGTGCAAACGGGGGTGAAGTCGGCCGGGTGGGAGAAGAATATCACCCACTTGCCCGCATAATCCTCCGGGAAGGTTATCGGCCCTTGGGTGGTCTCAGCGGTAAACGACGGTGCCTTCTCGCCGATCAGCGGCAGTCTGCTTCCCTCTTCGCAACACATAATACCTCTCCTTTCTGGGGTGGTGTGCGGCTTGGGGAGGGGGCCGAGCCGCCTTTACTCGGCGTCCTCGGCATGAATGTTCAGATGGTCGGTTTCGATCTCCACCAGGGCGCCAAAGAACTCCTGCAGTCGGGGCTCGGTTGCCTGGTCACGAAATCGTGCGTAGGCCTGGATAGCCCGGTCCTCGCGCTTGTAGCCTTCGCTCGAATTCGCAGCGCTGTCGCTTTGACAGGTAGCGGTGGGCAGGTCGGGTTTGTCGATCTTGAGGAACTTGCAGATGGTCGAGGCATGTTCGCTTTCAATCTTTCTTAACGACTTGAACTTCGCCAGCATGTACTGGTCGCCCGCCTGCGCGGCCTGGCGCTCGGCGCAGGCGTAGAAGGCAGCATTGCCGATCTCCAGCTCCAGTGCAGCCTGCAGGTTGTTGCGCGATTGCTCCGAGAGGTCCACCTCGAACTCTCCGTCGTCCCAGTCGTGCGCGTCAATGATGTATTCGGCCAGTGCCCCGCAAAAAGGGCAGCGGCTGGGGGGTTGCTCGCCGATGTAGGGATCACCGCAGATTCGGCATCGGAACACTTTTACTTTCATGGCTCGCTCCTTTCTTATCTTGCAGTGAGCATGGCGAAAACCGCATCGCACAGCCGCCGGTGGCTTGCGGGCGGCTTACGTCAGCGCCGCCTTGGCCTTGGAGATGCGGGAGAGGTGTGTCTTTTCCTCGGCGATTATGTTGTTGACCTGTTCAATGGCGTTGACCGGCACCAGGTCGCGCATTTCGTACAGGAAAATGATAGTGTCTTTCTCGAAATTGAGGGCAAAATCCAGGATATCCCGGCCCGACATGTCCTTGACCAGCGACTGGGCCTGTTCGGGATTGGGCATGAATCGGGAGCCGATCAAGGCGTTGACGAACTCGGTTGTCGTTTCGCTTCCCTGGGCGTAGCTTTGCCGGGCAGGCAGCTTCTTGCGCATCTCCAGGAAGATCTTCTCGTGAACCTGCTCTTCTTCGGCGAGCCATTCGCACAACTCTTTCACATTGGCATCCGTGGCGGCTTCAGCCGCTGCCTGGTAAAAGACATACCCTGCTTGTTCAGTCTGGACTGCTATGTCTACGATGTCAGCAGCCGAAAACAGACCTGCGTGTTGAGTGGACATCCAACCAGTTACTCCCTTCCGTGGACTCGTTGTTCACTTCTTCGACGGGGTGGTGCGTGCTCCTGCAAGAATTTTGGGGCCTGGGTTGCCGGCGGCGGCAGCGCCTCTTGGCGGAGAAATTGCGCCGGGGCGGCGACATTTCCGGCAGTCGAGGGTGTCGTGGCGCAGGCCGGTGGGCCCGGCTGTCAGCGCCCGGCGAGGGGATCGCTTGTCAGCAGTTGCAGCAGGTGTTGGGCGGAGGGGTCCTGCGGCCGGTCCTGGAGTGCCTGCCGGGCCCATTGCTCAACTGAGGTCAGCAGGGCGGCTGCCTCGGCCTCGTTTCCCAGGGCCTGCAGGGCCCGGGCTTTGAATATGTCCGCTTCGCAGGGGCGGTCATGCTCTTCGGCGGCCGCTGCTTGCAGGTGCTTGTGCCTTCTTTCTTCATCGCCCAGCCTGCCTGCCACTTGCGCCGCCAGCCAATGCACGCGCGCCTCCTGCGGATAGCTTGCGCGCCCCACGCCCAGGTTCCGCGGATAGGTGAGCGCCAGTTCATAGTCACCGAGGGCGCCGGGCAAGTCACCGGCCGCCTCCCGCTGCGCGGCCCTGCCCAGCAGTGCCTCGGTCCACAATGCATGCATCCGGCGGGCTCCCTCCCAGGGCAGGAAGGTATGCGACTGCAACAGCTCCAGCGCTTCATCCCAGCGCTGCAACTCCAGCAGGCAAGGGATCCTGCGCGCTGCCATCTGCCATCGCTGCAGGACCTGGTCGGGAGCCTCTTCGAGTGCCGCCAGCCGTGCTTGCGCGTCGCGGCCGGCGCGCTGCAATTCGTCGTCCCGCTCCAGGTACAGGTGAAAATCATCGGGGCGCAGGGCGATGGCCTTGTCATACCATTCCAGGGCCGCCTCATGATCATTGCGCCACAGGCCAAGGGCCAAGGCGATGTTGCGGCACAACACCGCGTTGCCGTCGTCTATGGCGGCGGCGTCATGCCAGGCCTGCAGGGCCTGCTCGTGCCGGCCCAGTGAGGCGAGCAGATTGCCCAGGTACATGCGGGCTTTCCAATCGCTGGGAGAATGGCTGACGGCAAACTGCAGGGCCACGGCGTCTTCAAGCCGCGAGGGGAAGCAGTATTCCGGCTCCGCGGCGGCAGCAAGCTGCAACTCTTGCTCGCCCTCCTCTGCACCCAGCAAGTAGGCGAGGTGATAATGCGGCAGCGGCGCGGCACCGACAGCGGGCACAGTGTCACAGGCGATTTGCAGCAACAGCGTCGCATCCTCGACCAGACCGCAGCGGCAGTAGCGCAAGGCCAATTCCAACCACTCTTCGGGATCATCGTCCAACAGGGCAAGAAGCTCGGCCAAGTGCTCCGCGGCCTGGTCGGGATTCGACTCGTCAAGCGCCCTCAGCAGGCGCTCGGCCAAGAATTCCGCAGCCAGCGGGTAATCGGCGGCAGCGGCAGCCAGCCGCCGCTCGCCTTCGACACCCAACAGCCTGCAGCTTACAGCCGCCAGGAAGTCCGCCTCCAGGCCCGGGCCGGAGCGGA
>JALGVG010000034.1 GCA_029819875.1 Candidatus Zipacnadia bacterium
AATGAAAAGTATTTGGGTGACCTGCGTTCCGTTGCATTGGGCAAGATTGAGAAAGCAGCCAGCGATGACTCGCTACGTGCTCTTCCTAAAGTGGGGCGATTGTTGGCCTGGTGGCGCAGTTGGGCAGGCGAGGACCCAGTGAAACAGTATGTAGCTCATTGGATATCCAGTGATGAGGGGATAGCTAGCTTTATAACTGGCACGGCTACGGTGCGCCGGGGATAGGCCTGGGGCGATACTGTCAGCCGCGTTTATCTAGCACCAGACCCAGAGTTTATTGGTGGGTTAGTTGAGAACATTACGGACGTGCGGCAACGCGTCGAGAGATTGCTGGCCCGATCCCCGGAGTGGCTTGGTGAGTACCAAAGGCAAGCTTTAGAAGCGTTTGTATCCAACAAAGGCGAGTCCCCGGATACCTAACCACCGCCACAGAGGTATGAAGGCTGGGCTAGTAGTATGTTTCAGCACGGCGTCACGCTGCTTCACACAGGCCGGGAGGGGCTAGTGCCCCAGGCGGGTCATTATGTCCTGCCAGACGGCCTCCTCCTGCTTGTCACGCGGGTATGGCTCGAAGCCCAGCGACAAGTATAGTCGTATGGCAGGCACGCGGAAGTTTTCGGTATCCAGGAAAGCCTTGGGGAACTCGTGCCGGGCCAGATAGTGCAGCACCGCAGTCACGAGGGCGCGACCCAGGCCGTGGCCCTGGTGCTGTGGCACCACGCCGACCCAGTGCACCCTTCCCCAGACCCGTTCACCGGGCTCGTCGCGCCAGGCGAAGGCGGTGCCCACGGGCACCTCACCGGCACATGCAAAGAACATTCCAGCGGGATCGAATTGCGGCCGGCTGGTGAATTTCTCGCGGCATTGCTCGACTGTCCAATCGTCCGTGCCGGCGAACGCCGCGTTGATTATTTGCACCCACGTCTCCTCGTAACCGGGCCAGGCGGTGCGCAGGCTGTACCCTTCGGGTACGACCAAGGCCGGCAGGTCGTTGAGGTGTGGTCGTATCATGCGGATGGAATGTTCCTGCATTGCTTGCTCCTCCTGACAGGTGCGATGACCGGGGTGAAATAAGCGGCAAACACGAGCAGGTTTGGATATTCCACAATTGTGCCCCTGAAGCCTTCTTGAGCGGCAGCCGAGGGCACGGTGCAGGCGGCAACCTCAGAGAGCGGATTGTATCGGTGCGGGAGGATTAGTGCACGGGGGGCACGAATTAGCCTCTATGCAGGGTGGGAAGTTGAGGAATGTAATCGCGAAACGATCGGGAACGAAGGAGTGACCACATTGAGCAGCCTGGCAATTAACGGTGGCCCAAAGGCAGTAACAAAGGACCCTGGAGATATATTTGTTTTCCCCAGGATTGACGAGCGAGACGAAAAGGCGTTACTGGATATGCTGCACAGCCGGCAGATGTCCAGCGCAGAGGCGGGCAGGGAATTCGGCGACAAGTATGCCCAGTGGCAGGGTACCAAGTACGGGCTGGCCACGAACACCGGTACCGCCGCCATCACGAGCTGTTTCTATGGTGTAGGCATAGGCTGCGGGGACGAGGTCATCGTGCCCTCGTTCACTTACTGGGCGTCGGTGGTGCCGCTGCTGATACTGAGGGCGGTGCCGGTTTTCGCCGACATTGACCCGATGACCCTGACCATTGACCCGAATGACATCGAACATCGTATCACTCCGCGCACGAAGGCCATCATGGTCGTGCACCTGTACTCGCACCCGGCGGACATGGACCCGATAATGGAGATCGCCGAACGCCACGGATTGTACGTCATCGAGGACGTATCGCAGGCTCACGGGGCGCTGTACAAGGGGCGCATGGTGGGGTCAATCGGCCACGTGTCGGGGGCCTCGGTCATGACCGGCAAGGCACTTCCCGCCGGCGAGGGCGGTGTGCTGTGCACCAATGACCAGGAGATCTTCGAGCGCGCTATCGTCTTCGGCCACTACGTCCGCATTCCCACCGACTGCAAGATGGAAAAGTACAAGAGGTTGGCGGGACTGTCGCTGGGCGGGGTGAAGTACCGGATGAACGGGTTCTCGGCGGCGATGGCCTTGGTCCAGCTTGAGAAGTTCCCCAAGCTGCTGCCCGAGTACGTGGCGGCCTCCAAGCTCTGGTGGGACCTGGTGAAGGACATCCCGGGCATCATTCCCCACTACCCGCGATGGGAGAACTCCGACCGCGGCGGGGGATATGCTCCGCACGGGATATATGACGTGCAGGCAGCTCCCAACAACCTGCCGCTGAAAGCATTTGCCCGCGCGGTGGAGGCGGAGGGGGTGCAATGTGCGCTGAACGCCTACTATCCCACCCTGCACATGCACCCGGCGTTTCAGGATGTCTCCATCTACGGCGAGGACAAACCCACGTGCATTGCATACGCCGAGCGCGATGTGCGACTGAAACCGGAGGACCTGCCCCACACGGTGGCCGCCCATACGCGCGTGTATTCGGTGCCGCGGTTCTGCTATTGCGACGAGGAATACATCACGCAGTGCGCCAACGCCTACCGCAAGGTCATGGAACACGCCGACGAGGTGCCGGTGTTGCCTGAGGACTACGAGTTTGACTAGGCCGGGCACAAGCAGGCGTGTCGCGCTCAAGGAGTGACAACGGCGCGGAGCATATCAGCAGGGCGGGCGGCGGTAGCCTCCATGGCTGCCGCCACCTGCTCAAGGGTGAAATGACGGGTCGGCAGTGACTTGACATCCACCCGGCCGCTGGCGATAAGTTCGACCGCCTCGGATAGAGTATCACGGGAGCGGCGCGAGAATATCACGGTAAGCTCGCGGCGGCGAGGGATGGTTGAATCAAAGCTCACCCGGTCGGGGTGTGGGATGCCCACCACGATGACCCTCCCGGCCGGTCGCGCCAGTTGCATGGCCTGCTCGACGGCCTCGTTGCTGCCGGAGCACTCAAACACCACGTCGAACTCAAGCCGGCGGCCTTCAAGCGGTTCGACTACGGCCATGCGCCGTACACCGCGGGCCTTGGCAGCCTGCAAGGTGCACATCCCGATGGCACCGGCTCCCAGAAACGCCACGTGGTCCTGCGCCGATAGCTGTGCAAGGCGCACGGCATGAATCCCCACTCCCAGCGGCTCGGTAAGCGCTCCCTCGACGTAACTGACACTGTCCGGCAGCGGGCAGACGCTGTGCGCCGGGCAGGTGATGTACTCGGCCAGCGCGCCGTCGCGTTGCGGGAAGCTGGGGAAGACTATGTTCCGACACAGGTTGTGGTAGCCGCGCCGGCACATGTCGCAGTTGCCGCAATGCCAACTGGGTTCCACGGCAACCCGGGTGCCGATCGGTGGGCCCTCCACCCCTTCACCGAGTGCTGCAATATCCCCGGAAAATTCGTGGCCCTGGATCATCGGATGGTCGGGCACCACGCCGCTGGCATGGCCGTCCTGGTACAGGCGCAGGTCCGAAGGGCAAATCGAGACCACTCGAACACGCACCAGCACTTCGCCCGGACCAGGCCGAGGCGTCGGAACTTCTTCAACGCGCACATCACGCGCGGCATGCAAACGTGCAGCTTTCATTCTCAGTCACCCAATCAAAGGTCTTTAGCCCTCCAATTCCCCCACTTGCGTTGCTATTCCTTTTCCTGTTGACACCCGCTGTCAGCAGGGATACAGGAAGCTACAGCGAAGTTGCGGGTATGCAAAGTCGGCTAGAGGGAGGCAGAATAATGAGAGCGTTGGCGGCAGCGTTAATGCTTGCCTGGGCCTTGAGCATGACCGGCAGCGCGGACGAAGCCAATACCGCCGCTGAAAGCAACAAGGTGCTGTTCGTGGATGTGCGCCATGACCTGGTGAACCTGGGGATTTGTGGAGAGAATGCGCGAGGCGACGGCATGGCCAATGACTCCGAACCGATCCAAGCCGCGATAGACTTTGTGGCGCAAAACGGCGGTGGGTACGTGGTTGTCCCGCCGGGCGTGTATCGCGTGGCGCTCATCAAGCTGGTGCCGGGAGTGCACCTGGTGGGTGCAGGGTGGGACGAGACGGTGTTCCGCGCCTGGGACACCTCCGTGATGTTCCAGGTCAGCGGCGGCTGCCTGGAAAACTTCACGGCCTACGGTACACCCACCGCACAGCGTTCTGGTAAGCATTGGGTGATCGGGACGGGAGGTGTCGGCAGAGGCGGGTCGGCCACCGCCGCTCACATCATCAGCGTGCACAATGCCTCGGATGCACATATCAACCATGTGCGTGCAATGGAATCGCGCTATGATTGCCTGTACGTGTGCGGCTCGCGGGGACTGCGCGTCACCGATTGCTATTTTGACCGCGCCGGCCGCAACATCGTCTCGCTGGTCGGCAGCGACGAGGGCTTCATGTTCGCCAACTGCTACATCGGCTCGCACTGGGGGCTGTATCACTTTGACATCGAGCCTAACGAACCGCGCTACGTCCGCGACGGCCTGTTCGTCAACTGCACCTTCGACGGGCGCAAAGCCGGCGAATTCAATAGCGATACGTGGGGCGCATTCTTGATCTTCACAGGTCATTCAGAGCTGAAGAGCAGGAATATCACCGTGATGGGATGCCGGTTTCACGACATCAGCATTCGCGTGCACGGGGTCTTCCCCGGCGTAAAGTTCCTTTACAACCCGGTGATGGAAGGACATGGCCCCGTATTCATCAGGGTGAAGACCAACCCGGTGGGAGAATTTCGTGATGCCGTAGTGAGGGGAAATCACTTCTTCACTGACGGCAAGCCGGCCGAAAATATCAACTCGGGCGTGGCGTTTACCGGCGACAGTATCTTCGAGGACAACTACCCTGAAAAGTTCAACGATGGCCCGAGGCAGGAAAAGGAAAATTCGAGTTGAGATAGCGGACAATAGGGGATGTTGAACGGGAGGTGTATCCTGATGAACAGTGGGTTGGCGCTGGGATGCTGTATCCTGGGGTTGTGGATGCTGGTGATGACCGGCGGCACAGGCGATCAGCCGCCGAACCTGGCGCTGGCACGCCGCGGCTGTCGTGCATTTTCCAATGGCGATGCACAGACAGCCGGCCGGCAATGCGCCGCCGATTATGCTATAGACGGCGATCGCAGCGGCAGCGAGTGGGCCTCCGCTCTCAACGGCCGAATTGATGCAGAACATCCGGCCATTTGGGGCGTGGAATTCCCGGGGCCGGAAACCGTCAACAAGGTGGTCATCTACTCGGCCCCCTCAGCGTACCGGCAGCTTACCGACCTGCGGCTGGAATACCAGGACCAAAGCGGCGAGTTCCGCCTCGTGCGGCCGCTGTACGGCACCTGGCGCAATCCCGTGGTCGCCGAGCTGCGCAACGTGGCGACGTACTTGTTTGCTCCGGTAACGACCCGGAAGCTGCGGGTGGTAATCAGCGGCTGCGGGGCGAACTATGTTCCATGGCCTTGGGGACGGGAGAAGGCCGACGCCTACATCGTGGAGTTTGAAGCCTACAACTGCGACCTGGAGGCTGAACGGCGTGCCTTGCGCGAGCAACAGGCGGCGATCAGGCAGCTGCAGGAAAAGGCACGTGCGTGGCAGCCGCAATTTCCCGACGATGACGAGACCGGCCAATCACCCATGCGCCTGTGGCTGGAGAGTGAGAAACTGCGGGCCGGCTACGCCATCGGGATTGACCACCTGCGCAAGTACGCCGTCAAGCTGCACGAAGCCGGCCTCAACACGATCATCAACCACTACTGGCGCTACCGGGACCCCGATGACGACCCTGCTTATCCCGAACAGATAGTGGCGGAGACCGACCGCATACTGCGGCCGTTGGGCATGAAGCAGTTCATCTGGACTGCCTTGTATTTCTATCCCGAGGACCTGCCTCACCCCATGGACCGGGGCACGCCGTACCGGCGCACGGTTGATGCATTCGGTGTCGAATCGCGCCACGGGCCGTGCCCGCTGGACGAGAAGATGTGGGACCGCTTCGAACGCATCGCCCGGCGGGTGGCGGAGCTTGCGGCCAAGCACCCCACGGTGCAGGGCTTTCAGTTTGACTGGGAGTTGTACGCCGCCGACAGCGGCACTTCGCGCGGTTCGTTCGCCTATAATAACCAGCAGTGTTTTTGCGACCATTGTTTTGCATTGTTCATCCAAAAGATCGGGGCAGACATGGCCGTGGAGCAGATACCGCGCCAGGAGCGTTTTCGACAGCTGTACGCCGCGGGGCTGCTGGACAAGTACTACGCGGCGCTGGGCGAGGAGGTATATGCACGGGGGCTGAAACTGCGGCACATCCTGCACGCGGCCAGGCCGGATCTGGTCCTGGGTTGGTACGGTACGAACTCGGTGCTACCGTTCAACGGCCTTTCAAGCGCCGCCGAAATCTTTGCCGGGCAAAGTGGCTATGCACCTACAACCTGGTTCGCTTACGCCCTGGCGCGCGCATTCGGCACCTCGCGACTGCCGATGATTTTCATGCCGAACACCGTCTTTGATGCGCGTCCAGATTCAGAATTCCGCTGGGTGGAAGAGGGCGAGGGCTGGTGGTCGGGAGCCAAGACCCTTGCCGAACAGGCCAAGATAGATGCCCACCAGGAACTGCACGTCTTGTGGATAGATGGCATCATTCCGCGGCCGGAACTAACCGCCCCAGGCCTGCAACGAGCCGTGCACTGGACGACGACGCGCGGCAACGGGTATTGGATCAATGAACTGTACCGCCTGACGGCGCCGCTGGAGGACCCGGAGTGGCATAATGGCGTATACAAGGAAATCGTCGGTGACTACTGGGAGGCACTGCGCGCCGGCAATGGCGGGTGAACACGCGCCCGTGGAGGTGAAATGATGAGCAGCTCGGACGCGATTCTCGTCGAGTACCTGCGACGGGCCTACCAGGCGGTAGATGGCCTGTGGTTTACCATGGTCGAGGAGCAGCAAGGCTTTCAGCAGGCATTAGAGCTTGACCGCCGCGTGTGGAAAGTCCTGGCGAAGATCCAGGCCCGCAAGGCCCGGCAGTTGACAGGCTGTGCCGGAAACAGCACCGCCGAGCTGGCCCGGTGCTTCGCCCTGAAGCTCACCGCCGACGGGCACCGGTTCGACATGGCTTCAGACGACACGGAGGTGCAGTTTGTGATTTTCGCCTGCCCGTGGTTGGAACTGCTTCGCAAAAGCGGCCGCCGACACGTGGCAGCGACTGTTGCGCAGGCGGTGTGCCTGGGTGAGGGGCGGGTGTGGGGCGCCGAATTCGGCGGCTATCACTTTGCCATGCCCCGGATGATGTGTGACGGCGCAGATCGTTGTGAAATGGTGTTCGCCCGTACCCAGATCGCTGAACATGGCGAACAATAGTTAGAGCCAAGCAGTGACGCAGCGGGGAAGCTTGCGGGTCGGCAAGCACGCCGGCGCCGGCCCGCGTGAGGATGGACTAGTCAACGAATCTTGCCAGCGCCAGTGCCGCGCGGTCGAGCAGATGCCGGGCGGTTTGTGTTGAACAGCTATAATTGTTGATCAAGATCGAGAAGGTCAACCCACGGCCCTCGGTCCCGCGCACGTAGCCGGAAAGCGCGCTGATGCCGGTCAGCGTGCCGGTCTTGGCATGAACACGCCCTTGGGCCGCGGTGCCCCTGAGCCTGTCACGCAACGTCCCGTCAGTGCCGGCGACGGGCAGGGAACGCAGAAAGACTGCGAAGACATCCGGCTGTGCCCTGATGTGTTCCAGCAGGGACACGATGAAGTGGGGCGTGAGCAGGTTGTCATGTGACAGCCCCGCGCCGTCGGCGACATGCACACCGGAGCAGTCCAGCCCCAGGTCCTGGTAGATGTGCACCAGAAAGTCGTAGTGCTCTCCGCGGTCGCCGAAACGGGAGGCCAGGCTGGCCAGGAGCGCCTCTGCCAGGCGGTTATTGCTGGGCTTGTTGATGCGCTTGATGATGTCGCCCAGCGGTCGGGACTTGTGCGTGGTGACCGGGAACGCCAAGGCCGGCAGCCGGCCCGCCTGAGGCATGCCGGCTGCGGTGATGCCGGCGTTGCCCAGCGCCGTATGAAAGGCGCGTGCCGAGACCGCCGGGTCGCTTTCAGTTGCAAGCACGCAGCCGCACGCCAACACCCTGCCGCCGATACGTCGGATGCCCATGCGGCGCAAGCGGCGGGCCAGTTCGTCGTAGATGGCGGCCGTGGCGGTGGGGTCGCTGCTGCCCTCGAGGATGACATCGCCGGGCAGTTCGGTGCCTTCCGGCGGCGGCCACGCCCAGATGGTGGTACTGTAGCGATACCTCGCGCCCAACAGCTCGAGGGCTGCCGCCGTGACCAGCAATTTCATGTTGGAGGCCGGCACCAGCGCCCGGCGAGGCTTGAGAGCGTAAAGCACTTGCCCTTCCGGCCACCGGCGCACCTCAACCCCGACAACAGCACCCTGCAGCCGGCGGTCGTGCAAAATGGTGGTCAACTGCTGCTGGAGCAGCTTCTCGCTTGCGACGTCCGGCCAGCAGGCAGCAGCAGTGGCGGCGACCAGGACCAACAGCAATTGCCAGCGACGGAAGGTTGTGCGGTGGATGGTCATCGGTATGGTGACGATTGCAGCAGTAAAACGGGACAACCATATATTGTACACGACGGACGAATTACCTGCTTATGAGGGCTGGCGTGCTCAAGCGCCGCAGCAAGGTGCCGCAACCGCCGGAGGCGAATAGTCAACAACAGGTATCATTCGTATCGAAAGCAGAGGTGCACCTGATGAGCAAGAAGACACTTCCCCGCCCGGCCAGCAGGTATTTCTACCCGTGGCCCATCGTTTTAGTAACTACGATTGACAACAGCGGCAAGCCGAACATCATCACGATCGGCGCCTCCAGCATCTGCTCGTCCAACCCGCCGATGGTGGGGGTGGCTATCGGCACGGCGCAGTATTCGCTCAGCCTCATCGAGGAGAGGGGCGATTTCGGCGTCAATTTGCCGCGGGCCGGCCAGGTGTACGAGGTGGACTTCTGTGGCTCGCGTTCGGGCCGCACCGTGGACAAGTTCGAGACACTAGGATGGACCGCCCAGGAATCTTCCATTATCACTTCCCCCCTGATACAAGAATGCCCGGTAAGCATGGAATGCCAGCTACGGCATTCGTTGCAACTGGGTAACCACACGTGGGTAATCGGGGAGATAGTGGCAGTGCACGTGGAGGAGGAGCTGTTGGGCGCCGACGGGAGCCTGGACCTCGCCGCCGCCGAGCCGCTGATATCCGGCTGGGGCGAATACTTCAGCCTGGGTGAAAAGATAGCCGATTGGCATTACAGCCGTACCAGCCCCCGATAGACATTTACCAGGCCACTTGTGGAACCTGTGGGGTATCGAGACCAATGGCGGGAGGAGTTAAGCCTAATCCCCGATGGGCGTGACACTACTGCGAGCAGGTCCGTGCGCCGGCAAGACCACTGCACTGGTGCAGCGGGTTGCTCGCGCTGTCAACGAGCAACATATTCCGTGGCCGCGCGTGCTTTTCGTAGTGCATGACGGGATAGCCGCCCGGCGGGTGCGCGAGGCACTTGATGCGGCCATCGGCCGTCCGTTGCCGATAGCTGTTCTGACCTACGAGCAGCTCTCCCAGCAGATATTGGAGCAAAGCTACGGGTATTGGCACCGCGCACTGCTCAGCCCGGTTGCCGAGCGGCTGGCGGTGGCCGCGGCCATTGCCGCAACGCACGGATCAGCACGGCGGTTCCGCGAGCGCGGGCGGGAAACGACGCCTGATGATGACGCAGTGCGCACCAGCCCCCGGTTCCGCGACGATGTGGCTGATTTCATTGCCGAGCTGAAGCGCTGCAAGCTGGACACAGCCACCTTCCGCCACCACATAATTGCCGACCTTCCCCAACAAGATGAGCTGCTGGACATCGCCGACATTTACCAGGCATATCAAAAACGCCTCGAAGAAGAGGCGATGTTTGACTACCGGGGGGTAATCTGGTTGGCCCTGTTGGCGCTGGAAACCGAAGGTGAGCTGAGCCGGCAGTGGCGGCAGCAATATGAGTTGATCGTGGCTGACGACCTGCAGGATGCCAGTGCCTTGCAGCTTGAGTTGCTTGTAGCATTGCTTTCCGAGCAGGCTGAACTGTTTGCCGCCTATGAACCGGCACAGTGCATATATCGGTTCCGCGGGGCAGTGGGGGATCCGGCGGCCGTGTTGACGGCCCTGGCACAAGATCACGAGGTTCGGATTGAAGAGCTGCTGCCCGCGGGCCGGACAAGCAAGGCAGCCGACACTGATTGCGGAACGCTCGCCCGACGGTTCGCCCGCAGCACCGGGCTGGACAGCGCGTCGCCGGGGGCAAGCCTGCAAGCAGCACAGGCCGAACTGTGCATCTACCAGACGCTGGACGAAGAGCTGGTGGCGGTGGGCGACCGGATAATCGCCAGCCTGCAAGCAGGACGCCGTCCTGACCAGATAGCAGTGATAGCACGCCAGCATCAGCAGGTGATCCTGGCACGCAGGGCACTGGCGGCCCGCAATATCCCCGTGGCCGGTGAGCGAGGGCGCCTGGCCCGATGGGCGGCAAGGAGGTTGATTGAGGATATCCTCGCTGTCCACGAGTACATCCGGCGGCGGGCAACACTTCCGGTGGCCGTTCGTGAACAGCGAAGAATTCAAGCCAACGCCGCGGCGCAGCGGATAGTTACATTTGGGGGAGCACCGCAAGGCCGTGCCATCGCTATTGCAGATTGCGTGGTGAAGGCCAATCGCCGCAAGATGTTCGTACTGGACGAAGGCGTCGGTGAGCGGGTGGGGGCCGATGACAGCGATTTCGCGTGGCTGCGCGAGGTCATGGATATTTCGCAGACAGCCAGCCCGGTTGAGTTGCTCAGGCGCACGTTCGAACATGGTGGTTTCGGTGGCCGCTGGGTAGGGCAAGAGGCCGACGAATTGATGGCGGCGTGCATAGGCATCCTGGAAAAACTCCGCGAGGCCGACGCGGCACTTCGGCGCATGGCGAGCCGTAGCCTGACCAGCGAGGAGGTTCGTGCGGCACTGGAAATGGTCCAGGAGCCGACTGCGGAAGATGACGGGGTGATGGTGCTGACGGCGCACGAGGCGCGCGGTCGGCACTTCGAGGAGGTCTTCGTGATTGCAGTCAATGACGACGGTTTCCCTGCTCCCCCCGTTGTGTCGCGCCTGCTGGCTTCCACTACCATGAACGCGTTGCGGCAGCGAGTGGCGGAGCATCTTGGGCTGGAAACCCGGTTGCTCAATTTCGCCGGCTTCGGCGAAGAGCCCCGGGAAGCTCTCAGCGAAGAGCAACGCATATTCTACCTGTGCCTGACGCGCGCGAAGAAGAAACTGGTTGTCAGTTGCCACCTGGAGGAAGACGGCAACCAGGCAGCGCCCTCGGAATTCTTCCTCGACCTTGCAAGCAACGAAATGCGCGCCCAGATCGCGCGGACAGCGGCACAGGCGTCCAGGAAGGTTGACTGCCCGCTGGCGGATGAAGCAGCCGCCGACGCTGAAGGGCTATGTGCGCACGAAGGTTGCATCGTCAGTTGGTGTGCCCGCAGGGACGGGGCGTGGGAGCAAGCGGGGCGGCCACTGACCGCGGAAACAACTCCCCACAGGCACAAGGCAGGGCCGGTTCTGCAGGGATTTGCAGCGGACTTTGTCCTCAGCAGCAGCAGCCTGCGCGACTACCAGCGTTGCCCGCGCCGCTTCTTCCTGGGTAGGCTGCTGGGCATCCCCGAGCCGGAGACCGACAACCTGGTTTACGGGCAAGCTATTCACAACTTCCTCAAGAGGCTGTACCAGGTACCACCCGCTGAGCGAGACGACAAGGCGGCAGACCTGCTGGAGGAAGCTCTCGCAAGCCAAGAAGACGAGTTCTCATCGCCTACCGCGTTTCATATATACAGGCAGCGTGCCCACCGGGCACTGGAGGACTTTGCTGCTACGCCCCAGTTCCTGGAGCAAGCAATCGCCCTGGAAGAGGCCTTCTGTCTTGAGCTACCGGATGAGGCCGGCGTCAAGCACCGGTTTGCGGGCAGAATTGACGCTGTCGTGCGAGATAGCGAGGGGCGCCTGGTTATCGTGGACCACAAGACGGGTTCATTACAACAGACCCCGAACGCGGCCCGACTGCTGAGGCAATTCGTGGCACGCGACCCCAAGCACCTGGCCGCCGAACACCGCAGGCACTGGGAACATGAACCTGAGCATCCCGACTACCAGCTTCCCCTCTACGCGGTGGCCTGGGAACAGTTGCATCCCAAGCAGCGCGTCGCCGCGGTGGCGTACCAGCGATTCTTCTGGGGAAGCGGCCGCAGTTGCGAGCGGATCGTAGTGGGAGTGACAGACGACGAGAAGGGCGACGAAGAGACGGTCAGTCGGGCCGAATTGCGGCACATTGCGGCGGCACTGGGGCGGCTGGCCCGGGAGATAAAGGAGCGCGACAGTTTCGAGGGCGTCCCACCAAAGGAGGGCTGTACGCGCTCTGACTGGGGATGCCCGTTCTGGCCATACTGCGAGAAGTTTGAGTTCTCATGATCTACGAGCATGAGCCGACGGCGGAACAACGCCGCATAATCGAACAGGATCACATCGAGGTGCCTATGAAGGTGGTGGCCGGAGCGGGAACGGGCAAGACATTCGTGCTTGCCCACCGCTTCGTGTGGCTGGTGACGGAGAAGGGGATGTCGCCGTCACGCATCCTTACGCTCACGTTCGGCAATGCGGCGGCGGCGGAGATGCGCACGCGGATAAAGGCACTGCTGCGCCGCAACGGCTGCCGCGTGAGCGGTGAATTGTGGATACAGACATTCCACAGCTTCGCCACGCGGATTATCGGTGACTACAGCTACCAGGCCGGTTGGGTACCCGACCCGGATATCCTCAACGATACGCGCCGGCACCTGGAGCTGGAAAGCATACTGGACGAGTTGCTGGCCGGCGATTTCGCCCAGCAAGCCGCCTTGCAGCCCGAAGCGCTGTCCGGGCTGGGATTGAGAGACGCCGAACAGTTGAGGCAGGCGGTGCGGCAACTGATCGGGCGCGCCAAGTCCTACGGCTGGACCCCGGAGCAGTTCAGGGAGCATGCCCTGGAGCGGTGCGAGGCATTCTATGAGGCACTGCTGACACCCCAAGAGGCGTGGGGGTTGGAGGATCCCCAACAGATACCCTTCCAACTTCAGGAGCGGCTGGTCCGCAACCTGGGCGATGCACGCATTGGCGCCATTGACGTTGCAGACAAAGCTCGCAACCGCGATGTGCGGAAGCTGTATTACAAGGAACTGCGGCGCCTCACCCCCCGGGAGAACATTGGAGGGTTAATCGAACGCCAGCATCGCCAGGAGCGCGCACTTATTGAGGTGGCTGCCAGAGTTTATGAGCTGTACCAGCAGCGGCTCAGCGAAGCCGGCGCACTGGACTACGATGACCAGATCCTGCGAGCCATCGAATTGCTGGAGGAGGGCGAGCGGCGGATAGGGCGCGAGTTGGCCGAGTACTTTGAATATATCCTGGTGGACGAATTCCAGGACACCTCGCCGGCACAGATGCGCCTGCTGCAAGCGGTGGCCCGGGAGCCGCAAAGAGTAGCCGACCGGCCGGTCGGCAAGCAGTACTACCCTCGCATGATGATCGTAGGCGACAAGAAGCAGTCCATCTACGGGTGGCGTCATGCGGATCCCGAAAACATGGATAGACTGCTGCCGTTCGGCCCGGATGACCGCATAGACGGCGTGCCGGTGTGGTGGAGCTTGACGGAAAACTGGCGCTCAGACCAGCGGATAATAGAAGTCGCCAACAAGGCGGGGCAGGAAGCGGGGCCGGAAGATCCGCTGCTTGTCGGCCAGAGCCGCCAGCCAGGCGAGGCTGTCGCCTGGGAGCCTTTCGTTCCTGTTGAGGGCGAGCGCATACGACATGCCCGGCGCCGCGAGGCCGACTTCATCGCCGGGCAGATAGTGCAGCTTGTCAACAGCGCCGAGTTCAAGCGCCGCGGCCTTAAGCTTGGTGACATCGCGGTGCTGATGCGCACGCGCAGCAGCTTCCGCTTTCTCAAGCCCGCGTTGGAGAGGCGGGGCATTCCATACCAGGACCAGGCCGGAGTGGGTTTCTTCGACCACGCCATCGCCCGCGACATCCTGGCATGGCTGCGGGTGTTGAGCGATCCGTTCGACAGTGCGTCGCTGGTCCGGCTGCTGCAGCGTCCGCCGCTGAACTTAAGTGACCGTGAGCTGTTCTTGTTGTCTACCAGGCCCGAACAGCGCAAAGCTGCTGATGACGAGCTGCGGCGCACCGCCCGCCCGCTTTGCACGGCGATAAGCGAGCTGGTCAGCGGCCGGGACAGTTGGCGTACCGACCAAGAACGCGCAGAACTGCCTGTCGAACAGCTTGCGCAGTTTCATCGCCGGTTTACCACCCTGCAGCAGTATGCCTCGACTCATCCAGCCGAGGCAGTGGTAAACGAGCTGTTCCGCATGACGGAAGCCTGCGGCGGAATGTTGTCGGACAGCGAACGGCAGTCGGCTGCGGCGGTGCGTGCCACCTTCGAGGCGATCATCCGGGAGCTTGGCGGCAACGGACGGCGCCGGCCGGGGCTGGATGAGGTGGTGGCCGCCCTTGACCTGTACCAGAGCAACACGCACCTGGAGCTGCCCGTGCCGCACCAGCCCGTCAGCAATGCCGTGCAAATCATGACCGTGCACAAGGCCAAGGGCCTGGGCTTCGGCGTGGTGTTCCTGCTGGCCTGGGATCCGCGCCAAAGCAGGGGCCGTCGCGGCATCGAATACGATGAAAGATGGGGAATTGTCGGCCCGAGGGTGGATGACGACGTTGATGTCAAGAATACCTGCTACAAGCTGTATGGCCATGATGAGCGCGACAGGGAGGATGCGCGGCTGTGGTACGTGGCGGTAACTCGCGCCAAGCACTGGCTGCACGTTACCCACGCGGCCAAGGCAGGAGCCAAGGGAGGCGCGGGCGGCTTGCCCTTTGCAAAGACGCTGCCGCAGCCGCGGCCACGACCCGAGGGCGAAGAGGCCGGCGTGGTGGCGTGCCTGGAGGCGATGACCGGCGGCACCGCGCTGTTGCCGAGGCCTGCCAGCGTTGTTCCGGCAATCCCGCCCCGGCGCGTCGTCACCAGCTTCAGCGGGTTGAGGGAGTTCATCGCCTGCCCGGCAAGATGGTGGATAAGTCACCGATGGGGTGCCGGCGAGGAGCTGCTGGGGGATGAAGACGAGGAAGACGGAGCAAAGGTCGGTAGTTACGTGCACCGGTTCATCGCTGACTTCTATCGCCGGCAAGGCGCAGGCCAAGATGAGGAGCAAATCCGGAAACTGCGCAACACGGACGAACTGACGCCAGAAGATGGGCAAAGGCTCACTGCATTGACAAGAGCGTTCATAAACAGCCGTTGGGCTGCACTGCGGCCACCGCCGGAGGCGGTCGAGCGCAATGTGCGGCTGGTGTACCCGACATGCCCTGAGGTGGAACTGCGCGGCCGCATCGACTTGCTGCTGACAGAGCCGGCAGTCAGGATTGTAGATTTCAAGACGAACAGGCATCTTGGTGAACGCGAGCTTGCAGCCTATGCCCTGCAGATGGCCATTTACCAGCGTGCTATCCAGGCGGAGGGGATTGAAAGTCCAGCGGAACCGGTGATAGTGCACCTGCGCGCAAGCGGCGTTGTCGAACACCGGGTAAAAGAAGAAACCATCGCCCAGTGCCTGAACGAGTTGGATAGCCTGGTAAGACGACTGTCAGAGGTAGTGGCCGAAGGGGTGCTGCCGGCGGCGCCGCGGCAGCCGCCTTGTACCAACTGTCCATACCTCCCCTTGTGCCCTGTCCGCTCGGCGGCGGAAGAAGGGGAGCAAGTAACTGCCGGATAGAAAGGCAACAGTGGAATGTCTAACCACACCAAGGGCATACTGTGCGGCCTGGGTGCCAGCATATTGTGGGGCACCACCTTTGTCGTGGGTCGTTACCTGGTGGATGGCTGTCACGTTGAGCCGCTGTTTCTTGCGGCACTGCGTTTTACCCTCGGAACAGTGGTCGCCGCGCTGTTCTTGCTGATAACCGGCCAGGGAGGGATGCTGTGGGCGGCGCGGGTGGAATGGCCGCGATTGGTGCCGCTCGGATTCATGGGCATGGGATTGATGGGCATCTGCGTCTTTTTGTCCAACCGCTACACCCAGGCCGTCAATACCTCCATGATAGTAAACGCGAACACCATTTTCCTGGCCCTGATAGGGCTGTTGATAGGTGAAAGGCTTGCGGCAAGCGGTTACCTGGGGATCCTTATCGGGCTGGTCGGCTGCATAGTCGTAGTATGGGGCCAGCCCAGTCACCTGCCCGGTACCACCAATCACGTGTTAGGAGCACTGTTGGCCTTGGTGGCCTCGCTCTCCTGGGCGCTGTACACAATCGCAGGTAAGGGCATCTGCCGGCGCCTTGGGGGGCCGGTCGCCAGCACCTGGACAATGCTGGGAGGGGCCGTATTCTGCGTCGTGGTCGCTGCGCTGTGGGGAAGCCCACGGCCACTGTCACCCACCGAGATATGGGCGGTCCTGTTCCTGGCCATCTTCCCCACGGCCATTGCAATGTTGCTGTGGTTCAAGGGGCTTGAATATATCGATGCTGCAGTGATCGGTCCCACCCAGTACCTGGCGCCGGTCAGTAGCATAGTTTTCGCTTACTTGTTGCTGGGAGAATCACTTACACCGCTGTTCGGGGTCGGAGCCGCGCTTGTGGTGGGAGGGATGTGGTTGTCCAACTCCGGTACACCCTCCCACCAGGATGACCAAGCGTAACGCGGCTTGTCATACCTTGTCATACCCGGGCCCGGTCAACTCGATTCCGCGGCCGGAATGACGCTCTATCCACGCCCGGTAAACGCAGCTCCGGTCACTTGCCGGCTTCAGTCGGCGCCGAATGTTTTACAGGTGCGCCTTGATGTTTGCCGAGACACCGACGCCGGCGATGCCCTTCACCGAGCGGGTTACATTTTTCTTGGTGGACAGCGGGATCAAGGCGCGAACCCGCGGGCTGGCATTGGGCAGCGGCTCTAGCTCCAGCACGTAGGTGACCTTTTCCACCTGGGAAGCCGGCCCCACGACCTGAGCGGCACCGACTGCTACGCCGCCGATCTTCTGCGGGCCGAGGCGGAAGATGGGTACAACCTTGGTCTGCCCCTCGACCTGGGCGCCATGTTGGCCCAACGCATTGTTGATGAAGTTGTTTATCTGGGGACCGAATTGCTTTACCACCCAGCCGATGCCCCATATCATCAGGCCGGCTCGCAGGATATCCTTGCTGCCGAGCGCCTGGGCGGGCCGGGGGGCGGTTATCAGGCCTATGGTAAAGGCACAAATCACAAGCCCAACAATAACGAGTCTGAGTTGCCTTTTCATCGTTTCAGCCACCTCCTATAGCTTGATGTCTACCAGGCCGGTGACAGCCACGCCCTGCACCCGCGCCAGGCTCTTGCCCGGGACCTTGGTCGAGATGGGGATATACACGTCAACTTCCAGCACGTCCTTGAAGTTGGTTTCCAGTTGGGCGACGGCCTGCACCTGCGCCACCGCTGAACGGGGGCCGTTTACGCGGGCCACTCCCAGCTTGACGCCCTCGAGCACGCTGATGATCGGCACGAACTTGCTGGTATAGGGTTCAGGCGGCGTCCATTCGGCCGCCTGTTCCGCAGCTTGCTCGCCCTGGGTTTCGGCCGGTGGGGCGCCTTGCTCCTCGCCGCCGGCCTGCGCCCCCTGCTGTTCACCCTCGCCGGCAGGTGGAGCAGTTGCCTGTTGTTGCCCCTCGCCCTGTGGGGCGGAGGAGGCGGTCGCGAAGGCGGCGACTATCGCCTGGGCCCATTGCGCCGCCAGTTGCGGGGTAGTCATGCCGGCCAGGTCCGCCTGCGCCTGGTCGATGGTGATGATGATGCGGTCATCCGCCTTGACAACAGCCATGCCGTTAACTACCCCGGAGCTGAACGCAGTAGGAGCGATGCCGGCGCGCAACGCGTCGTTGATGCGCATGGCAACGATCGAACAGCGCTCATAGGGACTGAGGCCGCCGGCGGAGGTTTGGATGGTGAAGGCTTCCGCTTCCCCGATCATCAGCTTACCGAGCTCCCGGCCCTCGGCTGTGACCCTCACGGCGCTGGCCCACGGGCCTTGCCATGATTGAGCCTCGCCGGCCGCCGCTTCGCCTTCGGCCTGCGCCACGGCGACTTGCGGCCCTAACGCGGGAACAAACGAGCCTATCAACCTCCCGGCGCCAAAGGCCAGCAATATAGCTGTGACGGCGACAAACGCAACCGGTACAGCCCTTGTTGCATGTAACCTTGACATGGACACTCACTCCTTTGGTTTGACCATAATACAATATACGCCACCGGGCGGTATATGACCTGCCGTGTCACAGCGATGCGGCTGGTTGATACCTGGCATTATATTCTCCTTTATTGGACAGACAGGAGCAAGAGAAGTGGCACTCGGACAAGCCCACCTGTTGATGAAGGTCTAAGGCGCAGGCAACGAGAACTAGGGCGCAAGTTTGCGGCATTGTGAGGTGTGTTACAGGTAATGAGGGAATTGCGAATCCTGCACACCGCTGATGTGCACCTGGGCCGTCGGGCGGAGGCATTTGGTGAACGCGGCGCCGAGCTGCGGCGCCGGATAATTCAAGCTTTCGAGCGCTGCGTGAGCGCGGCCATTGAGCGCCGGGTGCACCTGATGTTGATAGCCGGAGAGGTATTCGATCGCCCCCGGCCTGGACGGCGGCCTCTGGCGGTCTTCTTGGAGCAGATGTCGCGCCTGGGGCAAGCCTCGCCGCCCATCGAGGTGGTGATACTGCCCGGAACCCCGGGGCACGAAGGGTGGGGCGAAGACAGCGTGTGGAACCTGCCCGAACTGCGAAGCCTGCCACAGCATGTGCACGTGCTTGCCGAGCCACAGTTGCAGCGCGTGGAATTCCCCGCCTGGGAGACGCTGGTGCAGGGCCGGCCGTGGAGCGAGGGGATGGAGAAGGGCGAGTTGCTGGCGGGAATGAGGAAGGACCCGCGCTTTACGTTCAACCTGGCGCTGTGTCATGCGGCCATCGAACGGGGCGATATTCCAGCCGCCAGCTCCACGGAGGTGGTTTCATGCCGGCAGCTTGCGGCGTGCGGCATGGATTACGTGGCCCTTGGCCACTGGCACCGGCCCTCGCCGACCTCGGAGTGTGACCAGGTTGCAGCCTACTATCCCGGGTCGCTGGAAATTGTGGCCATAGACCAGGAGAGACCTGGCCATGCGCTGCTGGTCACCCTGCGCCCGGGCCGGCCTCCTGCACTGGAGCCGATCCCCACCGGGAGTTTGAAACACGAAGCCTTGACCATTGACGTTGCCACCATTGCGGATGAGAGCGCGCTGCGTCGCAAGGTGTTGGAGCTGGCCGACGAGGACTTGATTCTGGAGGTCAAGTTGACAGGTGTGGCGGAATTGGGCTTCACCTGCGATGTTGAAGCGCTGGAGGAGGAACTGGCTGACCACTTCTTCCGACTGCAGATTTCGGACACCTCTCACGTGAGCATGGAGGCGGCACAGGCCGCAGATTTCCCCGAGGAGTTCATAGTCGGCAAGTTCGTGCGCCTGGCGAAAAGTCAGATCGAGCAAGCCCGCGCAAGCGGTGATGAACAAGCCCTGCGCATCGC
>JALGVG010000035.1 GCA_029819875.1 Candidatus Zipacnadia bacterium
TGGACGTATACCGCAAGATCAGGCCTGGAGACCCCCCGACCGAGGAAAGCGCCGAGGCGCTGCTGCAGTCGTACTTCTTCGACCCCAAGCGGTACGACCTTTCCCGCGTCGGACGGCACAAGATCAACAAGAAGCTGGGTATCTCGGTGGACGAGAACGTACGCACCCTCACGCGCGAGGATTTCATAGCGATTGTCAACTACCTGCTGAAGCTCTCGCGCGGCGAGGGGAGCGTCGACGACATCGACCACCTGCAGAACAAGCGAGTGCGAACAGTGGGGGAGCTGCTGCAGAACCAGTTGCGGACGGGGTTTTTCCGCATGGAGCGCGTGGCGCGCGAGCGGATGACGAGCCTGGACCCCGAGGAGATGATCCCCCAATCGGTAATCAGCATCAAGCCGATTACGGCGGCGATCAACAGTTTCTTCGGCAGCGGACAGCTTTCGCAGTTCATGGATCAAATCAACCCGCTGGCGGAACTGGCGCACAAGCGCCGCCTGTCGGCGCTCGGTCCCGGGGGGCTGAGCAAGCAGAGCGCCAAGCTGGAAGTGCGTGACGTTCACCACAGCCACTACGGGCGGATCTGCCCGATCGAGACGCCAGAAGGTCCCAACGTCGGGCTTATCGGCTACCTGACGCTTCATGCGCGGCTGGACGAATACGGCTTTTTGCAGACCCCGTACCAGAAGGTGGAAAAGGGGCGCGTGACCGGCGAGATAGTGTACCTGACCCCCGACGACGAAGAGGGGCTGAACATCGCCAGCGTTTCGGAGCCGCGCGACGAGAACGGCTATTTCATCAATGACCTGATACCGGTACGCAACGGGGGGCGGTTCCTGCACGTTCCGCCCGAGGAGATTGACCTCTGTGACGTGTCGGCACGGCAGATATTCTCGGTCGCCACTTCGTTGATACCGTTCCTGGAAAACGATGACGCGGTGCGTGCACTGGCCGGCTCCAACATGCAGCGGCAGGCGGTGCCGCTGCTGACCACCGAGCCGGCACTGGTTACGACCGGCATGGAGCGGCCGGCGGCCAAGGACAGCGGAGCGATAATCGTCGCTCCCGACAGCGGCGAGGTAATAGAGGCAGACAGCTCACACATCAAGGTGCGCTATTCTAACGGCGAGGAAGAGGAGTTTGAGCTGCAAAAGTTCGCCCGTACGAACATGGGCACGTGCGTCAACCAGCGTCCATTGGTACGGGCTGGTGACCGGTTCGACGCCGGTGCGATACTGGCGGACGGCGCGGCGACAAGCAACGGGGAGCTAGCCTTAGGCAAGAACCTGCTGGTCGCATTCTTGCCGTGGGAAGGTTACAACTACGAGGACGCCATTGTCATCAGCGAACGGCTAGTCATCGAGGACGTCTTGACGTCTGTTCACATCGAGAAGTACGAGTGCGAGGCGCGCGACACGAAACTGGGGCCTGAGGAGATTACCCGCGACATTCCCAATGTTGGAGAGGATGCACTGAGGGCCCTGGACGAAAACGGCGTTGTGACGGTGGGCACGGAGGTGACCGCCGACGACATACTGGTGGGGAAGATAGCGCCGAAGGGACAATCGGAGCTGACCGCCGAGGAGAAACTGGTTATCGCCATTTTCGGGAAGAAGGCGGAGGAGATGCGGGACGTGTCGCTGCGCGTACCGCATGGGCAAAAAGGCGTAGTAATAGGCACGAAGGTGTTCTCGCGCTTCAAGTACCGGTGCGACAATTGCGGAATAGAATATGGAGTGGGCAAGCCGCTGGAATACAGCGAGTGTGACCGGTGCGGGGCGAAACTGCGGAAGCTGCCCGGCGATGAATTGAAGCCGGGCGTGAACCAGATGGTGCGGGTGTTCGTCGCCCAGCGGCGGAAGATAACGGTGGGCGATAAACTGACGGGGCGGCACGGCAACAAGGGCGTTATCGCCAAGATAGTGCCCGTTGAAGACATGCCGCACCTGGCAGACGGTACGCCGGTGGATGTTTGTCTCAACCCGCTGAGCGTGCCGTCGCGGATGAACATCGGCCAGATTCTGGAGACCCACCTGGGCATAGTGGCCCACACAGTAGGGGAGCGTTTCGTCTGCCCGATATTCAACGGATACAGCTCAGGCGAAATCCGCGAGGGGCTGAGAGCGGCGCGGGAGGTAATGGAATACGAGGCGCTGCGCAAGTACTGCTCCGAGGAATTGAACGTGTTCGACCAGCTTATTGACCTCGGTGACAAGGAGTGGGAAAGCGTCGAGGAGCTGGCGGACGAGGTGCTGCGCCAACTGCGGCAGGCAAGTGCCGAACAATTGGCGCGCTTGGGCGAGTGGATGGGGATTTCGGAGGAAGAGCTGGCCGATTCTGACGACCACGGGGCCTCGATAATCCTGCAGAAGGCGCGGGAGAACGCGTGGCAGCGCGTGCAGTTCGACCCCGAGACCGGGCGGGCCGTGCTGTACGACGGGCGGACGGGAGAGCCGTTCAATCAGCCGGTTACGGTGGGGTACATGTACGTGCTGAAGCTGCATCACCTGGCGGAGGACAAGATCCACGCGCGCTCGACAGGGCCCTATTCGCTGATTACCCAGCAGCCGCTGGGAGGCAAGGCCCAGATGGGCGGACAGAGATTTGGAGAGATGGAAGTATGGGCGCTGGAGGCTTACGGGGCGGCCAACTGCCTGCAGGAGATGCTCACCGTCAAGTCCGATGATGTGCAAGGGCGCGTGCAAACATACGAGGCGATAGTCAAGGACGAAAACATCAAGGAACCGGGGATTCCCGAGTCGTTCAAGATATTGATAAGGGAAATGCAGAGCCTGGCATTGGACGTGCAGGTCGAGGGGCCGGACGGGACACCGATAGACCTCAAGACCAGTGGCGACGGGTTCGGCTAACCCGGTTATTAGCCTCATCACGCCGACGTAGAAGCGACGGTGTTACCCGGATAATACTTGGTTGGGAGGCGACCTAGGTGGCTGTAAGCACAAACGAATTTGAGGCAATTACAATCGGCTTGGCTTCGCCGGAGGAGATCCGGAAGTGGTCCTACGGCGAGGTGAAGAAGCCGGAGACAATAAACTACCGGACATTCAAGCCCGAGCGGGACGGATTGTTCTGCGAGCGGATATTTGGTCCCACGCGGGACTGGGAATGTCACTGCGGCAAGTACAAGAAGGTCAAGTTCAAGGGAATAATCTGCGATCGGTGCGGGGTGGAGGTCACGCGGCGGAAGGTGCGGCGGGAGCGGATGGGGCATATCGAGCTGGCCGCCCCGGTGTGCCATAGCTGGTACCTGAAGGGTGTGCCCAGCCCCATCAGCCTGCTGCTGGACATGTCGCGCAGGGTGCTGGAGGAGGTCATCTACTTTGCGTCGTACCTGGTGACCGACGTAAACAGCGAGAAACTGCAGCAGCGGCGGGATGACATTCTGCTGGCAGTCGAGGAAGAGAAGGAGAGCATCAAGAAGGGCCTGGAGGAGAGCATCCAGCAACTGCGCGAGCAGTACGAGGAGGGCCTGAAGCAACAGCAGGAAGGCAAGCAGGCCGAAGAGAGCGATACGGCGCAGGTTCCGCAGGAGTTGTCAGGACTGGGCCTTCCGGGCTTGGGGCCGGCGGTGGAGTCACCTCCGGAGATAATCGACGAGCAGGAGCTGTCGCGCCGCATTCAGCAGCGCACGGAGGCAGCCCAGCAGAAGATAGCGGACCTGGACACCGCGGTGGAATTGTTGTTCGAACTGGCTCCCAAGCAGCTTATCTCCGAGATGCAGTATCGCAAGCTGCAGGACCTTGTGGCGGTGTGCCAGGAGCGGCTGGATGGCAACTTCGACGACTTGTTCAAGGCGGGGCTGGGTGCCGAGGCGGTGCGCGACTTGCTGGCAGCCATTGACCTGGACGAGCTGGCGCATGAGCTGCGCCAGGAGATAGACGAGCGGACCGGGGCCCGGCGGGCGCGGGCCATCAAGCGGCTGAAGGTGGTGGAGGCCTTCCGCTCCTCGAAGAATCGGCCGGAGTGGATGATACTGAGCGTCATTCCGGTGTTGCCGCCTGAGTTGCGGCCGATGGTGCAACTGGACGGTGGGCGCTTTGCCACCTCGGACCTCAACGACCTGTATCGGCGGGTAATCAACCGCAACAACCGGCTGCGGCGGATAATGGAGATCAAGGCGCCCGAGTCGATCATCAACCACGAGCGGCGGCTGCTGCAGGAGGCGGTTGATGCACTGATAGACAACAGCAGGCGCAGCCGGCCGGTAACCGGCTCCAACCGCAGACCGCTGAAGTCGCTGTCGGACATGCTGAAGGGCAAGGAGGGGCGGTTCCGCAAGAACCTGCTGGGCAAGCGTGTCGACTACTCAGGGCGCTCGGTGATCGTTGTAGGCCCGGAGCTGAAGCTGCACCAGTGCGGGCTGCCGCGGGAGATGGCGCTGGAACTGTTCAAGCCCTTCGTGATGAATCGGCTGGTGGAGCGGGGATATACCACGAACATCAAGACCGCCAAGCGGATGGTTGACAGGATGCGGCCGGAGGTGTGGGATGCGCTGGAGGAGGTAATCCAGGACCACCCCGTGCTTCTCAACCGCGCCCCGACCTTGCACCGGCTTGGCATTCAGGCGTTTGAGCCGGTATTGATCGACGGCAAGGCGACCCAGCTTCATCCCTTGGTCTGCCAGGCGTTCAACGCGGACTTCGACGGCGACCAGATGGCAGTACACGTACCGCTGTCGGCACATGCCCAGGCGGAGGCGCGGCTGCTGATGCTGGCCAGCCGCAACCTGTTCAAGCCCGCTGACGGAAGCCCGATTGCCGCTCCGCTTTACGACGTGGTGCTGGGTTGCTACTACATGACCCAGGAGAACCCCAAGGCCAAGGGCTCGGGCAAGGTGTTCGAGAGCGCCGAGGCAGTCATCACGGCTTACGAGCATAACGCCGTGGACCTGCACGCTTCGGTCAAGGTGCGGCTACCGGAGATAGTGGTGGAGGCGACCGACCGCAACGGCGAGAAGATCGAGCTTGAGCACCAGGTTCTTATCGGGCTGAGGCGGGCGATGGCGGTCAACGTCAGCGACGAACATCCGCCCCGCGAACGAGAGGTCAAGTTCGAGCTGACCGAGCAGATGATGGAGGAGGCCGACAAGTACAAGGCGAGCGATAAGTTCATCGGCGGCAGCAAGGAAGACCGGATACTTGCGGAGGCCCAGGCCGTGGCCGTCAAGGCGTGCGAGAAGGGGTTGCTGGAAGTGGGCGTGCACCTGAGGATCGCCCTGGAGCGCAACATAATCGACACCACGGTCGGAAGGGTGATTTTCAACAGTTACCTGCCGCTGGACATGCCGTATATCAACAAGGACGTTGTCAAGGGCGAGCTGGCCGAGATCACGGTGGAATGCTACCGCATCTACGGACAGAAGCGGACGGCCGAGCTGCTTGACCAGCTCAAGGAGGCGGGATTTAAGTTCGCGACACGTTCAGGCCTGAGCATCTCCATGGCGGACACGGAGGTCAAGACGCAACGCGAGCGACTCATCGCCCAAACCGAAAGAGAAGTGCAGCGCATCAACAAGCTGGCAAGAGACGGTGCCATATTGCCCGACGAGCGCGAACAAGAGGTTCTGCGACTGTGGCAAAGGACGCGCGAAGCGATCGTAGACGACATCTTCGACAACATCGATACGTTCAACTCGCTGTGGATGATGACCAACTCCGGTGCGCGGGCGAACCGCAACCACATTTCGCAGATTTGCGGAATGCGGGGCTTGATGTCAGATCCGTTCGGCCGCTTGATCGAGGACCTGCCGGTCAAATCCAACTTCCACGAGGGGCTCAATATCTTCGAGTACTTCGTGTCCACTCACGGGGCGCGGAAGGGGCTGGCTGATACGGCGTTGCGTACCGCTGACGCCGGGTACTTGACGCGCCGGTTGGTGGACGTGGCCCAAGATGTCATCATCCGGGATGTCGACTGCGGGACCACAGAGGGCATAGAGGTCAGCACGCTGTACGAATACGAGCTGCATTGCCCCCATTGTGGACAGGAGGACGTGTACCGCGAAGGGGTATGCAAATATTGCGGCGCAAAGCTGCCGGAACCACCCAACAACGAGGTGCTGGAAAGCCTCAAGGAGCGGATCGTGGGGCGGACCGCTGCAGTCGACGTGACGCATCCGGAGACCGGCGAGGTAATCGTTCCCGCCGGGGAGGAGATAGATGAACGGCTGGCAGACCTGATAGAGAAGGCGGGCATCAAGGTTGTCACCATCCGCTCGCCACTGACCTGCGAGTTGCGCAAAGGGGTATGTGCCAAGTGCTACGGGCGTGACTTGACGCGGCAGCGGCTGGTGGAGGTGGGAACGGCCATCGGCATCATTGCCGCCCAGTCCATCGGCGAGCCGGGCACGCAGCTGACAATGCGGACTTTCCATACCGGCGGTGTGGCAGGCGAATACATTACCGGCGTAGCCGACGTCAAGAAGCGCAAGCAGCAGGCATTGCTGAGCCTGGCGGAAGACATATCTCAAGGGAGAGTGTCGTTGGAGGCCGGTGTGCGGGGCGGGCGGTCCCAGCACAAGGCCATCAAGGAGATGCTAAAGGTGCTGGAGCGCCCCGTCCACGGCCTGCTGCGCGTGGTGGAACTGTTCGAAGCACGGACACCCAAGGGCCAGGCTATCACGGCCCAAGTTGACGGCGTGGTGGCCGAAATACAGGAACGGGGTCTGCGGACAGTCGTCATACATTCCGAGCAGTCACTGGATGACCTGGATGCCATTCGCGGGCAGCGATTGGCCGAAGACGTGCTCAGCCCCGACGGCAAGGAGGTATTGGCCAAGCGCGATCAAAAGCTGCTGAAAAAAGTGCGGGAGCGGCTGCGCAAGGCGGGCGTGACGCACGTGAAAATCGCCACCTCGCACCTGGTGCCGTACCGCGGCGAACTGTATGTCAAAGAAGGCACGGAGGTCCGAGCCGGCGACCGGCTCACCGCCGGCCCGATGGACCCGGAGGATATCCTGCGGGTAAAGGGCATTCGCGGTGCACAGAGCTACCTGCTGCGCGGCATCCAAGAGGTTTATCGCGGCCAGGGTGTTTCCATCAACGACAAGCATATCGAGGTCATCATTCGCCAGATGCTCAGGTGGCGCAAGATTATCGACCACGGGGATACCAAGTTCCTCCCCGGCGAGATAGTAGACCGCTTCGAGTTCGAGGACGAAAACGCCCGCGTTCGCAGCCTGGGCGGCACGGTGGCGACGGCAGAGCCGGTGTTGCTGGGCATCACGCAGGCTTCGCTGGCGACCGAGAGCTTCCTGTCGGCAGCATCATTCCAGCGGACCACGCGGGTGCTGACCGACGCGGCTTGCCAGTGCAAGCGCGACCCGCTTGAGGGCCTCAAGGAGAACGTCATCATCGGAGGGCTGATCCCGGCCGGCAGCGGCATGCGCCAGTACCGGGACATAGAGGTTGACTACGCCGAGGACGTAAAGGCACGCCTGGAGGCTCAACCGGTGGCGCTGGAGGGCAAGGACGCCATGCAGCAGTTGCTCGAGGATATCGAGGCAGCCAAGCAGGCGGCCCGCTCTGCAACCCTCACCGCCGAGCCGGAGGAGGGCGAGGAGAAGAAAGCTGAAGATGAGAGCCCCGCAGAGGATGAGAAAGCATAGCAGGCGCGGCGAATTCTAGCGAAGGGTAGAAGGGAAACGGTAGACAGGCGTGCAGACGGCTGCGCTAAAGGAGCACTTGCCAATAACGAATTGATAGTGGTATAATGGCACTTAGTCTCATATCAAATGGGAAGTGGGAGCAGATAAAGTTTCTGTGGGAGCACGCCTCGCACGGGCCCGGGGACTGAGCCGAGGTCCTGTGTGCAGAAATGAACGCAGAAATGGCATCGTATCCGGCCTGGAGCCCAAAGCGGTGCCGGTGACGCAGTAACAATACCAGCAAACGAGGCGGATGATGAAAGCCAGAAGTCCTGTCGACTGCCGGGCGGTTATTACCGGCCTAGGCGTAGTGGCATGTAACGGCATCGGGAAGAAGGCATTCTGGGAGACGGTTGTTAACGGCAAGAGCGGCGTAGGCGTATTGACCCGCACGGACACAAGCGGGTTAAGCTGTAAAATCGGTGGCGAGGTCAAGGACAAGGACTTTGACCCCGCCGACTACATGGATGCGCGCGAGGCGAAAGCTACCGCGCGCTTCGTGCATTTTGCGGTTGCAGCGGCCAGGCTGGCGATGGAGGATTCGGGCCTTAAGCCCGGCGACGTGGATCCGGCGCGGATGGGTGCGTATTTCGGAACCAGCACGGCAGGACAAGGGAACCTGGCCGAGGTAGCACACGAAAAATACCTGCGACACGGTATGCGGGGAATATACCCCGCAGTATGCGTCGAGGTTCTGCCTCATGCTGCGACAGCCCGGGTGTTTATCGAACTGGGATTGCAGGGGCCCAACGGCACGTTTGCCGGAGGGTGTGCGGCGGCGCTTGACGTGCTGGAGGAGGCGCGCAAGATCATTGCCAACGGCCAGGCGGATGTGGTGATAGCCGGAGCCTCCGACTCCTGCATGAACCGCTACGGGCTGCACTTGCTGTGCCGGCTGGGGGTATTCGCCTCCTTGAAGGGCGAGCCGCACAAGTCCTGCTGCCCGTACGACAAGCGGCATGACGGGCTGGTAATAGGCGAGGGAGGGGCGGCCGTGGTGGTGGAAAGCGCGCGGCACGCGATGGACCGCGGGGCGCACATTTACGCCGAGATCGCGGGCCACGGTTCGGCGAGCGAGGCGAAACACATGGTGGCCGCCGACCCCAGCGGCGAGGAGCTGGCCAACGCCATAAGGATGGCGATTCGCAACGCGGGGATAGCTCCCACCGACATAGACTACATGTGCGCCCACGGCATCGGCAATCCCGAATATGACGGCTGTGATACAAACGGCCTCAAGATTGCGTTGGGGCGCCACGCTTACCATATTCCGGTCAGTTCAATCAAGCCGGTGACAGCTCAACCATGGACCGCCTCGGGGACGTTTCAGGCGGTCACCGCATGCATGGTTATTGAGAGCGGAGTAATCCCCCCGACGATGAACCTCCAAGAACCAGACCCGATGTGTGACCTGGACTACGTACCGCTTAAGGCGCGGCGGGCACGAGTAGATACGGTGCTGATGAACGGCCACAGTTTCGGTGGTACCCATACGGCACTGGTGATACGGCGGTTCGATGATGACACAGTGTAGCCGGTGGATAAACACTAATGACGCTTAATACGTACTGCCTGGCCATCACGGCGCTGAGCATGATGTACCTTGCGGGTTTGGTATACCGCAGGGCATCAGATCGTCCTGTCAACAAGCTGTTTGCGGTTTACGCATTCGCCGCCGCGCTGTGGGTCACCACCAACTTTCTGATAATGACGGCCACGGACGTGGCGGTCGCTAGGTTCTGGGTGCGGGCGGGCCATATTGCATCCGCGTTGGGCGCGGTGGCGTTTGTCGAGTTCGCCTGGGTGTTTCCGGCCAGCTTGCATTACCAGCGGCTGCGGTGGCGCATATTGCTGCTGTGCTACGGCTTGTTGGGCGCCAGCGTGGCGTTCATGCCCCAGCTTATCCTCGACCTGCAGATAAGACCCAACTTCGTGGAAGTGACGTACGGCTGGCCGGCCGTACTGTTCCTGCTCTTCCTGGTTACAACGCTGGCTTACGGTGACCTGATACTAGTGGGCAAGTGGCGCAGGGCCCGGGGCCTGCAGCGGGTGCAGATTTTCTACGTGCTGACGGGCCTGGCGCTGGCCCACAGCACCGGCATTGTGACCATCCTCATCATTCCCTTGGTCGCCAAGACGACGACGGCCAGCGGCTGGGGCGCAGTGGGGCATATCTTCGCAGTGGCATTCATCGCCTATGCCATCGCCAAGCACCACCTGATGGAGACAAGCACCGCGCTGCGCCGCTGGGTGTCATACGCCCTCACCACCGTGGTGTTGACGGCAGCCACCGTACTAGGGGTGATGATGTTACGGCTGGCCGGCAACTACGAATTCACAATCAGCGATATCATCAGCCGCTTTGTGACAGCCGGCATGTTGGCAATCGTTTTCGCCATCATTCACAGGGTGATACAAGCTCGCATCGAGGCACACTTTAGCAGGCAAGAGCATAGCTTCCTGGACATAGTGGAGGAGGTTTCCCAGCGTCTGGGGCGGACGCTGGCGCACGAGGAGATATATGACCTGGTCACCTCCATTGTCATAAACACCGTTCGCGCAACAAGTATCAGCGTGTATGGCGCAACCGAGCAAGAAGGAGACGGGGTACACTACCGGCTGTACCGGCAATCAGGGTTGAGCGAAACCCGGGCATCCGTTCCGCAAGTTCTGGCATCCGATGATGTGCTGGTACAGATAATAAGCCAGGAACTCAAGCCGCTGTACCGTGATAATATCCTGCGCTTTCGCCCCCTGCAGGAAGCACGGCCGCTGCTGGAGGCCATGGACAAGCTCGGCGCGGAGGTTGTAGTTCCCATAAAGTGGATGGGGCAACTGAGTGGCATGCTGTGCGTGGGGGCGCGCGAGAACAACCAGATGTACACGCAGGCGGACTTAAGGCTTCTGGAAAACGTGTGCGGGCAGATTGCGTTGTTGTCGCGCAATGCCGAGTTGTACACCCAGGTGCTGAACATCAAAGAATTGTTCGAAATGATACTACGACGCATGGACAGCGGCGTTATTGCCATAGACGAACATGCAGAGATTTCAGTGTTTAATCCCGCCGCCGCGAGGATGATAGGCGTCGGGGAAAGCGAGATGCTGGGGCGCAGTATTGACCAGTTGCCCGAAGAGGTGCGCAAGCCGCTAGAGGACGTTCACCGGCAAAGACGGGTGTACAGCGAACAAAAGGCAAGCATCAGGCAGCCCAGCGGCAAACGGGTACCGATCGTTTACAGTATTTCGCTGCTGACGGATGTTCGCGGGGAGTACCGGGGCGCGGTAATGGTGTTCAATGACATGAGCGTGCAGGAGGCGCTACAAAGAAAGCAACGCGAAGCCGAGCAGCTATCATTGCTGCGGACCATTTCCGCCGGCATGGCGCACGAGATACGCAATCCGCTGGTGGCGATACGCACCTTCGCGGAACTGGCGCCGACGCACTTTTCGGACCCGGAGTTTCAATCGAGCTTTGCGCAAGTAGCGCGCGAAGAAATCGACCGCATAGAGAGACTGGTGGAGGAACTGCTGATGCTGGCACGGCCGATCCAGCGGGCGCGCTCGGCGGTAGATATGAATGCCTTGGTGCAAAGCGTAGTGTTGTCGCTGTCAGCTAGCGCAAAGGCCAAGGGAGTGGAGGTGAGCTTTGACAAGGCCCCGGACCTGCCGACGACATTGGCGGATGATGACCGGCTGCGCCAGGCGGTGATGAATGTTCTGCTCAACGCCGTGGAGGCGACCCCGAATGGAGGGCAGATTCGGGTCAGCACCGAACACATCACCCAAGCGGACGGCGAGTCGGCAATCGTCATCAGAGTGTGGAACAGCGGCAGCAGCATTGACGAGGGTGATTTGCCCTACATTTTCGACCCCTTCTATACAACGAAAGCCCATGGCACCGGACTAGGATTAGCGATATGCCAATCTGTGATGAAAGATCACGGTGGAATGGCCAGTGTGCGGACGGACGTGGAGGGGGGTACAGAATTCGTGCTGACTTTGCCCACCATACGCCCCACGGACGATGAGGCCGTTCCTGCGCTACAGGGGGGAGATTTCAAGGCCCAATGATTATTGCACTGCTATGGCAACCGGAAGACAAGTGGTCACAGCAGGTGGCGAGCTGCTTTCCGCCGGATATCATGGTACTGCGACCGGCTGACAGTGCGGAGGCTGAAGAACTGCTCCTGGCCGTGCCGGTGGACCTGATTGTGGTGCAGGCGGCACATTTCACTTCTCGGTTCCAGAACCTTGTGGGGCGGCTCAATGAGCTGGTGCCGGAAGCGCTGGTGGTAGGCGTGGCGCCGACGGAGGTTATTGAGCGCGCCCGGTTTGTGCCCGGCCCGGCGCCGCAGGCATGGGTGGATATCAATGGCCGCGAGCGGGAAATTCAGGAAGCCGTCCGCCAGGCCATCCAGAGTGTCCAGTTGGCCCGCCAATCTTCCTCTGCCCTCCAAGCAGGCGATGCGGTCACAACGCTTCAGTCACAACTGTCGCGCACAATGCCGCTGGCCGAGGCAGGCAGCAGACGCACGCCGGCGGAAAATGCCTGGCACAAGTTGATTTCAGGGGTCGCAGCAGGCGCGGATATCGAACGACTCCTGGACGTGTACGTGGACGCAGTGGCCGAGTTGATGAGCTGCAGCTCGTACTGCCTGCTGTGGCGCCGTGCTACGAGCGACAAGTCACAGGAGGGGTATGCATTCAAAGTGGTGCGGTCGCTGGGACTGCACGAGGCGGTGGTTCGCCACGCGCGACTGCTGCCGACCGACGGCCTGCCGACGTGGTATCGGCGCCAGCGGCGAATCATCACGCGGGCGGAAGTAATACAGCAAGACGGCGGTCGCAACGACCTGGCGGCGCGCATCGGCAGGGAGATGGATCTGTTCGGCGGGTCGCTGGCCGTGCCCATCATGGACAGCGGGCACTTGTGGGGGATCCTGCTGATCGGTGAAAAGGTGACAGGAGAGCCGCACACGGTAAGCGAAGTGGAAACCGTTTTTGTGCTTTCCATGCAGATCGGCATAGCAGCACGCCAAATCGAGCTGCAACGGGAGCTGGCGCGCAGCAGCAAACTGGTGGACAAGGTTCTGCAGACCATGAGCAGCGGCGTGGTGGTGCTGGGCACTGACCACAAGATAGCTATCTACAACGATTATGCCGAGAAGGTGCTGGGAATTGCCGCCGGCGAGGTCATAGGGCGGGACCTGCGCTGCTTGCCGTCGCCGCTCGGCGACCTGGCATACGCGGCGCTGGAGGACGGCCAGAGCGTTGCACGGGAGCGCATAACATTGCGAGGAGAAGCAGCCGGCACGGAGAAGGAGCGGATCCTGGAGGTGACAACCTCGCAGTTGGTGGACGACAACGGCGGCCCACTGGGCGGGCTGGTGGTCTTTGATGACATTACGGCCCAGGAGCAGTTCGCCGAGCAAAAGCGGCGAGCGGAACAATTGGAACTGGTCAACAACATCGTTGCGCGCCTGGCCCAAGATATCCGCACTCCATTGGCCAGTGTACGCACCTTTGCCGAGCTGTTGCCGGAACGCTACAATCAGGCGGATTTTCGCGAGTTCTGGTCGGGCACGGTGCGCAAGGAGATAATGAAGCTTAACGAGCTTATCAGCCAGATGCTGGCCCTGGTGCAAGACCCGGCCGAGAAGCGAGAGCGCATCGCCCCGCACCAATTGCTTGAACACGTGTTGGACAGGCTAGCGGATATGGATGATGTGGGGTGGTGCCAGACCGAGATTCGAGAAGCGGGAACGGTGCCGGATATCGTGGCGGAGCCGAATGCTACGTGTGAAGCGCTGCTGTACTTGTTGCAGATGGCTCGCGGTGAGAACAACAAGTGGATGGAGATCGAGGTCGGCCCAGCTGAGGTGGAGAGCAGTGGGGGGCAGTTGTGCATCTCATTCCGCGCAGCGGCGGAGCTGGAGGGCCCGCAGCTTTCGCAATTACTTGACCCGCTGTATGTCTTGACACAGCCCGACGCTGACCTCAGACTTGCAGTAAGCCAGCGGATACTACAGCGCCAAGGAGGCAGGATAGAGGTTAGCAACGAGCCACAAGGGGTATATGTCAAGGTATATCTGCCCGTAGCTGCGACCCAGGCTGAAATGATTGCTGAGGTGAAGTAGTAGTGAAAGCGGACATTCTTGTCATTGATGACCAAGCAGGGCCACGGGAATCGCTGCGCATGATTCTGAAGCAGAAACACAATGTGCGGGTGGCAAGCAGCGGGCCGGAGGGCTTGGCGATGATAGACGAGCGCGAGCCGGACCTGGTGTTTCTGGACGTGCGGATGCCGGAGATGGACGGGGTGGATGTGCTGGCGGCCATCAAGAAAAAGCACCCTGATGTACAGGTGGCCATGATAACGGCATACGCAGCGGTGGAGACGGCCCAAAGCGCCATGCGTCTGGGGGCGATGGACTATATCACCAAGCCGTTCAGTGTCCCGGACGTGGAGGCGGTCGTGGAGCGGGCCATGCAACGGCATCGAGACCGCCGGGAGGAGCAATTGTGGGAGCTGCAACTGCAGGAGATAAGCGCCGCGCTGGCTTTGGGAGTGGACTTGGGCGAGGATTTCGAATCTCTCGACCGTAGCGAGATCATGAATGGACTGACGACGGCTCACCGGTCAATTCAAAGTCAAATCAGCCAACTGAGCCGCCTCAACGCCCTGGGGGAGATTGCAGCCGAAGTAAACCACGACATGAACAACCTGCTCAGCACAATTTTGCTGACCATCGAGTTGCTGCTCAAGCGCCTGGAGATGGGCGAGGAGGTTGACCTGGCGGAGTTGAGGAACGCCCTGCACACCATCGAGGCTGCCGCACAGGACGGCTCGACTGCCACCAGCCGGATTCGCGAATTCCTGAAGACGGACCCGTACGCCCCATGCGAGATGGTGGACCTCAACAAGGTGGTGTCATCTTCCATTCAACTAAGCAGCGGGCACGTGGCAAGCACGCAGGATAGTTGCCAGATACAGTGTGAGCTGCCCCCCTTGCCGGCGGTTTTTGGCAATGAGGCGGCGTTGCGCGCGGTGTTCACTAACATTCTAATCAATGCGCGGCAGGCATTGGACGCGGGGGGCCAGATTCGCATCACGGGCTGGCAGGATTGCGACGAGGTGGTCGTCAGAGTGGAGGACAACGGCAAGGGGATGTCGCCGGAAGTGTTGGCGCGCGCCACGGAGCCATTTTTTACTACCAAGGGGGAAAGCGGCACGGGTCTGGGGCTGAGCCTGTCTCAAAAGCTGGTCAAGCAGCACGGAGGGCGCCTGCATATCGAAAGCGAGGAGGGCAAGGGGACCAAGGTGGACATCCACCTGCCCGTCAAGGCTACTCAAACGGAGGACAAGGAGCAAGCAGCGACGGTCGAGCGGGTGCTGATAGTGGATGATGACGAGCGTACTCTGAGGCTGATTACGCGCGTGCTGAAGATGCACGGCTTTGAGGTAGTTCCCGTCAACTCCGGTGAGGCGGCCTGGGAGGAGTTTCAAGCCCGCCACGGCACGGAGGACGAACAGATAACCATGGTGTTGACGGACCTGGACATGCCCGAGATGAACGGTGCTGAGCTGGCGGCTCGCATAAAGGAGATCAGCCCTGATACCCCGGTGGTGCTGCTGACCGGCATTCACGATGCGCGCGATGTAATCGGGGACAGTGTCGAGTTTCTCAACGGCATCTTACACAAGCCCTTCAAGATCAACGACCTGATAGATGTGCTCCGCAGCGCGGGCCAGCCGGCACACTCAGCTTCGTGAAGGGCAGATATAGCGGTTGACGCGACTGACAAGCTGCTGGACGGCTTGCCAGTCGCCGGTCATGCACCACAAGCGGGCGGCATCGCGGAATTGGCGCGCTGACATCCCCGCGCAGCGCGCTATCAAGGCATTATCATCCGGCACTCCTGTCAGAATCCCGTTCTTCTCCAATTCGTCGGCAAACCACGCCGTCAACCTGGTGAACTCGCCAAAGCTCATGCCGTTGAGCTTGTAGGGCAGTGGATCCCAGTACTGGGGCGGGAACAGCAGCTTTATCTTGTAGTCCAGTGTGCTGGACAAAAAGGTGCTCTTGTCGACCTGGAAGTTATAGCGCTCGGGGGATTCGTACCAGGGCGTGAGCGGCAGCAATCCCGGGAATTGGACAGGGACCGAGTCCGGGTGCAGATCCAGAACAAACTGCAGGCTTTCGCGTAGCGTTTCCTCGGTGTCGAAGGGCAGGGGCACTATCATGCTGACCACCACGAAGATGCCGGCCTGCTGGGCGGCCTGAACGGTTTCCTTGATGCGCCCCAGATCAACGCCCTTACGGACGGCCTTGTCCAGAATCGCCTGGCAGCCGGTTTCCAACCCGAAGAAGATGGCGCGCAGGCCGGCCCCGGCCAGCTTGTCAAAGTGCTGAGGATCGGCGGTACGGAAATGCCCGAAGGAGGCGAACTCAACATCCAGCTTGCGGCTTGCCAGCTCCTCGGCCACCGCGGCCATCAAAGCGCCGGGCGTGGATGAACCCGAAAAGCGGAATACCTTGATGCCGTGCGCCTGCCACATCCGCTGGATATCATCGGCCAGCAGGGAGGGCGGACGGGTGCGGAGGCGGTTGCCGCTCTCCAGGGGATGAGCACAGAATCCGCAGCGGTAGGGGCAGCCGCGGCTTTCGTCCAGGATGTACATCTTTATCTTTTCATCGCCGGCCAAGGCGGGGTAGATGTCCTCGTCATAGACCGGATCGGCCAGCGAGGCGAGGTCGAGGTATTCGTCGCGGGGCACCGTCTGCACGCGCCCATTGTCCTGGAAGATTATGCCCGGAATCTCATCCAGGCGCTGCCTGCCCGTAGCATGAGCAGCCAGTTGAGCAATTACCGCCTCCCCCTCGCCATAACAGATGGCATCGAAGACATCCGTATAGCCGTATATTGCATCGCGGAACCACGAGGCCTGCGGGCCGCCGGCATAGACCTTCAAGCCGGGGAATGCTTGTTTGAGACGCCGGGCCATGTGGACGCTGCCCGTAAATCCGTCGCCGTTCCACAGCTTGAAGCCCACAAAGTCCGGCACAGCGCCACGCAGGCGGGCTACCAGTTCGGAGGCGATG
>JALGVG010000205.1 GCA_029819875.1 Candidatus Zipacnadia bacterium
GGCATCTTGATTGAAAGCTGGGCAAACTTCGCCTGGATAACCTGCGGGGGCGACAACCACGTGGTGATGGGCAGCGAGAGGGGGGCCGCCCGCATCCTGGTGACGGGCGAGCAGGTGTACCTGGTAACGGATAACATCGAGGCTCCGCGCATTGCCGACGAGGAACTGGAGGGCCTGGGCATCCAGGTACACCAGTATGCGTGGCACGACTCCCGCAGCACGGAAGAGGTAGTAGCCTCCCTGTGCCCGGGGCCAGTCGCCACGGATACCGAGCTGGGGATGGCGTTCGCCCGCCTGCGCTGGAGCTTGCTGGAGCCGGAGGTGGAACGCTACCGGCAAGTGGGCGCAATCGCCTCGCAGGCGTTGAGCGAGGTGGGCCACCAGATACAGCCGGGTATGGGCCACCAGATACAGCCGGGTATGGCCGAACACGAAATCTGCGCGATGCTGGCGGCCAAGGCGCTGGCCGCCGGCGCCGTACCCCAGGTGGTGTTGGTGGCCACCGATGAACGCATAGACAAGTACCGCCACCCCATCCCCACCGACAAGACCCTCGACAAGCGGGCGATGCTGGTGCTGGGGGTCAAGAAGTGGGGGCTGGTGGTTTCCGCCACGCGCCTGGTCCACTTCGGTTCCCTGCCCCCCGAGCTTGCCGACAAGCACCGGGCTTGCTGCCTGGTGGACGCCTGCTTCAACCTCGAGACGCAGCCGGGTGCGCGGGCAGGCGAGATATTCGCCAAGGCCGTGGCGATGTACCGGCAAACAGGGTACGAACAGCAGTGGCACCTGCATCATCAAGGCGGTGCCACCGGCTATGCGGGCCGTGACTACAAGGCCACGGCTGACTGCAATGAGATAGTCCAGCCGAACCAGGCATTCGCCTGGAACCCCAGCATCACGGGAACCAAGTCCGAAGACACCATTGTGGCCCGAGAGGGCACACCTGAATTCCTCAGCGGACCGGTAAACTGGCCGACCCTGGAGGTGGAATACGGGGGGCAGAAAGTGCAGCGGCCGGACATACTGGTGCGATGAGTGCGCAAGCTGCTGTAAGTGCCGGTCGGCGGCTGAATGTCGTCGCCGTGCGTACGTGCAAATCCGGTTGCCGGCCCGCCAGGCAGCCGTAATCAACTCGTGCAGGCAACAAGGCAAAGAAGGAATGCAGGTGAGAGAAGCAATTGTACCTGACCAAGCTTGAGATGCGAGGGTTCAAGACCTTCGCTGACAAAACGGAACTGGAATTCAAGCCCGGCATTACCGCTATCGTCGGCCCCAACGGCGTGGGCAAGAGCAACATTACCGACGCTATTCTATGGGTGCTGGGCGAGCAAAGCAACAAGGCGCTGCGGGCGGAAAGTGCCCAGGACCTGATTTTCGCCGGCACGGCGCGACGGCGCCCTTTGGGGATGGCGGAAGTTTCGCTGACGTTGGACAACTCCGACGGCAGCCTGCCCACCGACTACTCGGAGGTCGTGGTAGGCCGGCGGCTGTTCCGCAGCGGTGAAAGTGCTTACCTGCTGAACAGGGCCACCGTGCGCCTGCGCGACATCCGCGACCTGTTCGTGGATACCGGGTTAGGCCCGCAGGCATACTCGGTGGTAGGCCAAGGAGAGTTAGAGGCCATTTTGTCCATCCGTTCCGAGGACCGGCGCGCCCTCATCGAGGAGGTGGCCGGGGTGCGTAAGTATCGGCTACGGCGCACGGAGGCGGAGCGCAAGCTGGAAGGCACGCGCGCCAACCTCGTCCGCGTTACCGACATCCTCCACGAACTGTCGTCCCAGCGGGGCCCGCTGGAGGAGGAGGCCAGCCGCGCCAGGCAATACAAGGAGCTGGCGGAGCAGCTGGAAGGACTGGAACTGCAACTGCTGGCGGTTGATTACCGGCGACGTGCCTCCCGCCGCGGCCAGTTGGTCAACGAGGTGGAGAATCTGCGCACGGACGCGGCGGCGGTGCGCACCAAGATCTCACAGCTTGATGCCGAACACGAACAAGTCAGCCTGCGCATCGCCGGCCTCGCCGACGAGCTTGAGAGGTTGCGGGACGAGGCGACGGCGGCGGAACGGCGTGCGGATCAACAGCGCCAGAGCACAGCGCTGGCACAAGAGCGCCTGCGCTCCATTGCTGAGCGGCGGCAGCAACTGGTGACTCTGCAGGAACAGGGCCGCAAGCGAATTGCGAAACTCCAACAACGCCTTTAGGCCGCCGGCCGCCAGCGGGAGGAGCTCAACAAGCGGCCCTCCAGGAGCGTCAGCGCGATATAGAACAGCAGTTGCAGGCTGCCGAGCAGCGGCACGGGGAGCTGGTGCGGCGCGTCGATGCCCTCCAAAATGAGGCTACGGCACTGGCCGGACTGGAAGATGAGCTGGCGGAACGACAACAGCGGCTGCGCAGCCAGGCCGAGAGCCTACAGCAGCGCCGGCAGCAACTGGAGAGGGAATTGGCGGCTGTCCGCCAACAGGCGCAACAAACCGAGACCGAGCTTGCAGCTGCCGTGCAGCGACTGGAACAGATGCGCAGCCGGCAGCGCCAGGCGGCGCGGTTGCTGCGCGAGCACCGGCAGAAACGCAGCATCCTCGACAGCGCGGTGGCGGCCGGCGAGGAGCGCTGCACCATGCTGCAGGAGTTGCTGCGCGCCCACGAGGGCTACGCCGAGGGGCCCAAGGCGGTGCTGGAGGCAGCACGCAAGGGCCAACTGCGGGGGATAGTGGGAGCGGTTGCCGACTTCCTGGACGTGCCCGCCCGGCTGGAGGTGGCCATCGAGGCGGGCCTGGGCGAGGAACTGCAGTGGATCCTGGTTGACGACAACCAGGCGGCACAAAGCGCCATTGAATACCTGCGCGAAAACAAGCTGGGCCGCGCCACATTCATGGCTGTGGGCGCTATCACGGCGATCCCGACGGGTACGCCGGCGACCGTCGCCAGCCGCCGCGAGGGGGTCATCGGCGTCGCCTCGCGGCTGGTCAAGTTCCCACGCAAGTTTGCACGGATTTTTGAACACCTCCTAGGAGACTTGATAGTGGTCAAGGACCTCCCTACCGCTCTGAGGGTGCGCGCGGTACTGCATCCCCAGGCTCGCGTCGTCACCCTCCGGGGAGAGGTGGTCGGCCACCAGGGGCAGATAAGCGGCGGCACGGTCAACGGCGGGGTCGCCCGATCGCTGGGCCGGCGCCGGCAGTTGGAGGAAATCCAGCAGGTGGTAGACGAACTGCGCAACCACCTGGCAAGGATGTGGGAGGTCGAGGAAAGGCTGGAGCAGTCCGGCCACGAGGCGGCGGCAAGCGTGGCGGAGGCGGAGCAGGCGGTAATGCAGTTGCAGTCGCGCGACACCCAGCTACGGGGGAACCTGGCGCACCTCGGTGACCAGGCCCGCACGGTGCAAGTCGCGACACAGGAGCTAATGCGCGACTTGGAGGAGCTGGGCGAAAAGCTTCAAGCCACGCGTGAGCGGCGGGCCGAGGCGCAGCGCGAACAAAAAGGCCTGCAGCACGAGGCGGAGCAACTGGAGCAACAGCTCGAAACTCTGCGCGCCCAAGCAGTGCCCGACGAGGCGCTGGAGGCGGCACGAGTCGCCGTAACCGAAACACAGGTTCAGGCCGCAGAGCAGGCCGAAAAACTCCGCTCCGCCGAGACATTGCAAGCCCAATATCAATCCGAACAGCAGCGCGTCAGCGAGGACCTGGCCAACATTGCCGAGGAGTTAAGCAGCCTGCAGGAAACCGAGCGGCAGGTACAGACCTCCATGAGCGTGGACGGTGACCAGGTCGAGGCACTGGAACGGCAGGCCCAGGGGCTGCGCGAGCAAGTAGCTCAGCGAACAGCGGAATTGTCACAGCTTCGCGAGACCGCGGCGCGGCTGGAGGCGCTGCGGCGCGAACTTGACAAAACGGCTCAGGAACAAAGCGAACGCATACACCGCCTCGAACTGTCATTGGCTCGCGAGGAATCGCAGCTTGAATTCATCGCCCAGCAACTCAGCGACCAGTATGACTTGACGGTTGAACAAGCGCTGCAACAGTTGCCCCCTGATTTCAAGGAGATGCACAATCGCAGGCAGGCCAATGCGCTGCGCGAGCAGATCCGCAAGCTGGGGCCGGTCAACCTCAGTGCCATTGACGAGGTTGAGCGCCTGCGGGCGCGGGAGGAATTCCTCCAGGGCCAGGTTGCGGACCTGCAAGCGGCACGGGACGACCTGCTGACTGTCATCGAGGAAATCGACAACGCGGCCAACAAGGCATTCATGGAAGCGTTCAAGCAGGTGGAGGCTGCCTTCGAAGAGCTGTTCGTCCGCCTGTTCGATGGCGGCACGACCAAGTTGGTGTTGACCAATCCCGACGCCCCCCTCGAAGGCGGCGTGGACGTCATGGTGCAGCTTCCGGGTAAGCGGCAGCAGAACCTGCTGCTGCTGTCGGGAGGCGAACGGGCACTCACGGCCTTGGCGCTGCTGTTTGCCATGATCAAGGTCAAGCCCAGCCCATTTTGTGTGATGGATGAAATCGACGCAGCGCTGGATGCCAATAACACCGAACGTTTCACCAGGATGCTGAAGGACTTTGCCAAGCGCTCGCAGTTCATCGTCATCACACACAATCCCCAGACCATGGTAGCCGCCGATGCGCACTGGGGTGTGACAATGGAGGAGCCGGGGGTGAGCATGATCTTGCCGCTGGAGCTGGAGGAGGCGCAAGCCCAGGCCGAGGAGATCAGCCGCGAGCAGCAACGAGGCGGTGGGACCGGCGGGGTACCCATCGGCGTGACACGAGTGCTGCCGACGAGGGACTGACGGCAAAGCAGCGCGGCAAAGGCAGTTCAGGAACCGCGCTTGCCGAAGAAAGCCAGGGACGAAACACAATCTGAAAGGGTAATCGGAATTGCTCAAAGGACTGTTCAGACGTGTCGGGGCGGTGCTGAGGGGGCGTGCGGTAGTAGACGACGAGCTGATGGAAAGCCTGGAGGAGGCGTTGATCGCCGGGGACGTCTCCGCACCGCTGGCCGTGGAGATGGTGGACGAGCTGCGGGACCGCGCCGAGCGCGAGCACCTCACCGATCCACAGCAGGTGCAGGAGGCACTCAAAGAGCGGGTCAGGGAGATGCTGGAGCCGCTGGAGGGCAGCATCGAACCGGCCGCGGAGCCGCCCACCGTGATACTGGTGCTAGGCGTCAACGGCGTGGGTAAGACCACCTCCATTGCCAAGCTGGCATACTACTTCAAGCAACAAGGCGCATCTCCCTTGTTGGCGGCGGCGGATACCTTCCGGGCCGCAGCCATCGAACAACTGGAGATCTGGGCGCAGCGGGTGGGGTGCGAGATAGTGCGCCAGGCTCACGGGGCGGATGCGGCGGCAGTGGTGTTCGATGCCCTGCAAGCGGCCAAGGCACGCGGCCATGATGTGGTCATTTGCGATACCGCCGGGCGGCTGCATACCAAGGTCAACCTGATGGAGGAATTGAAGAAGATCGGCCGTATCGTGCAGCGCGAGACGGGCAGGCCGGCGGACGAGCGGCTGCTGGTAATTGACGCAACGTGCGGGCAGAACGCCGTCAACCAGGTACGGCAGTTTTCCGAGGCCGTCGGCGTGACCGGCTTGCTGATCGCCAAGCTGGACGGCACGGCCAAGGGCGGCATCCTGCTGACAATCGCCCGTCAATTCGCAATTCCCATCAAGTTCGTGGGCCTGGGGGAGCGGATGGAGGACCTGCGGCCCTTCTCGGCCAAGGAGTTCGCTGCCGGAATGTTCGCCTGAGCCGGCCGTCCGCCGGCTTGACCGTCCGAGGTGGCAACCCGGCAGCACTGAGACATCAGCGC
>JALGVG010000036.1 GCA_029819875.1 Candidatus Zipacnadia bacterium
GCAGGCCGTAAGCCCCACGATTGTTTGTGTAATCCCACATTCCCAGCGTCATGGTGGGCTCATCCGGGAAATTCAGCGGTTCGACGGCCAACGTCAGGGGTGCCTGCAGCTTGCGGTTATCCTCGGTCTTGATGACAATCCGGCCGCGATAGGTGCCGGCCGGGAACGAGTCGGGCACCTTGACCATAATCCACAGTTGGCGGGAGATGCCGGCGGGAAGGGTAAGGCGCCAGCCGTCGGAACCGCGCTCAACAGCCGGCAGGGCGTCGGCGTCCCAGGCCCCGGATTGCATGGCCACGTACTCGGCTACGCGCAGGGATACGTAGCCAGGCGCAGCGCCGCCCGGCAGTCCCGCCAAGGACACCTTGGCCTGCAGCGGCTTGTCGGTAAAGTTGGCGATATTGAGCGTTTCAGCCCGCCATTCATTGCGCATCAGCCGGATGGTGAGTTTTGGAGAGCGGCCGGAGGCTTTGGGCGGCAGGTCCCACAGCGAAAGCCGCTTCCAGCGATTGTTGTGCCACAGCATCAGTGGCGGATAACCCTGCTCCCGCAACAAGGCCGACAGTGCGGCAAACAGCCGGGCGTGGGTATTGTTCAGCGGAAATATCGCGCGGTAGTCTGCATCCGGCTCCTCGGGAAGGGCGGCATTGGCTTGTTCGACTCTCGAGAGGCGGCGAAGCAGCCTTGCGCGCGCGAGATCGCTAATGGCAGCAGACTGCACTTGGTGGCGGGCGCGGGCCAGGTCGGCGGCGATGCGCTGGCGGATGCCGAAGGCAACCCGGTGCGCGGAAATGAAGGCTGGCACATCACTGACGATAGGGGTAGTTATCGGCACTTGTAGGAGGCTGTCGGGCCCGCGATAGACCTGTATCTCGTCGCAGAATGCGTAGGCCCCCGAGGGCACTACGGCCACGCGTACGAAGCGGCCGTGCGTGTTCAGTTCGTCCGTGAAGAAGCGGTAGCGCCCGGACGCCGGAGGGCCCCCGAACTTGGCGGCCAGGTGGCGGAGTTCCCCGGCAAGGCGAAATTGACGGCCGTCGTCGCTGACCAGGATCACTATGCTGTTGGGCCACCCGACACCCGGCCCCGCAGCGGCGTCGGTGCTGAACAGCAGCCCGGCGATTGGCATCTTTTCGCCCAGGTCAATGGTAATATTGACCACCGAGGCACGCATCCACCCCACGCACCCTGGCATCCCCCACAACGCGCTGCCGGGCTTGACGGCGGCATACTTGCCGTCCGTCAGTTGCGTAGCATCGCCCGGCTCGGTGCACAGCGGGTAGTTCGGTGCAGGGTCGAGCGTGTATGGCTTACCGAGGGCGATGTTGGGACCGGGAGGTTGAAAGCCTGCGGGCTGTTGGGCGAAGGCCAATGTTTGGGTGCCCAAGCATAGGATAGCGAGCATGCACAACCACCCCCCAGGGGGTATCTTCGCCGATATGTGCTTGATGATTCCCATGCTTGCCAGCCTCCATAAGCAATGCGTAATCGCGGCACAATAACCGGTCTGTCCATTACGCTTCTAAATGCGGTCGGCGATACCTGCAAACTGGATGAAGTTGTCCCTGAGCAACAATGCCACATCACGCCTGATTTCGTCCTCGGTAACCTGCCAGCCAGTTGCCATTGTGTCAGTGTACTTGTCCACGAGCACCTTCGCAAGCAGTGGTCGGAAATGGGCCCACTTGTAGATGAGCTGGTCGAGAATGCGGCAATCGGAATGCTGCGGAATGGCGGTGAGGCCCAACAGTTCCAGGCGCATGCGGGTTATTTCATCCACCGTCATCGGGTCATTGAGGAACCACCAGCAGCCGAACGGCATCAAGTTGGGAAACTTGCGGGCAGCTACGCACAGTTCGTGCTGATTCTCGCGCGAAAGCAGAGTCGCAAGGAACTTTACGTCCGGATAGTTGGCGCACAAGTACTCCAGGCTGCGCATATCGAACTTGCCCACGCCGTCGCCGGCCAGGTCAAGGGCGGGATTGATGCGGCGCTTGACACCTATCATCAAGGCGAACGGTATGCCGCTTTCCTTGCAGAAGGGCAGTACGCTGTCGGCAATCAACTTGCTGCACGCGCTTTCGTCGGGAAAGCGGAAAGTGTCCGGCAGCGAGACGGCGAGGTAGACCGGATTCATCGTTGCGGTCCAGTCGCGCAGGAACCTGTGGACCTCGGCGCAGGTTGTGCCGCTCAGATCGGGCGCCACGTCGTAGCCCCAACTGCGAAGCTTGGGTACATTCTGCTCCCAGAACACCAGCAAACCGTCAATGCGCAGGGCAGCCAGGAAGCGGGGGTCAGTGTGCAGGCCTGCCTCCCACACCGGCCGCTCGGCATCGTCGAACGGGTCGTTGGTCATCACGACGTGGGAGACGCCGCTTAACTCGAAGACCTTGTCTATGTGTTCGTCCACGCTCAGGGCTGCAAAAAACCGCCGATAGGCGGCCAGGTCGCGGCTGGCGACATCCAGGCCAAAGGCCTGCAAGGTGGTCAGCACTCCGCGCTGCGCCTCCGAAAGCGGGCTGCGGTCCAGGAACAGCGTTTTCCAGATATGCTCAGCACGCTGCTGCAGGGGCATGGCATAGAATTGCTGGGGCGTCACGGAGGTGTCAGCCCGCACGACCTCGGCGATGAGGTAATGGTATGTCACCAGTTGGTCCACGCCGCGCAGCAGCAAGTCGCCGAAGGCAGCGGAGTAAAGGTGGGTGTGGATGTCGAATATCGGTGTCTCGGCGATCGCCTTGTCGACGACCGCGGCCAGTTCATGGTTCGATACCGGTGTTTGTGGCATTGTCGGTCACTCCTTGATGCCTGGGTGATTGTCGTCTCGCTTTATGGGTTTATTTCATGCCAGAAAAGACCTTGCCTTGGCGGTTTGGAGCAATCCGCGCATGCAAGTAGCTATTGCACTACTTGCGGCCAAGGGCCTGGTTGACAAAGGTTTGCATGGCCTGCGCGTAGATGGTGGCGTCAACGCCCAGGACGATGAAGCGGAAGCCCTGCTGTACGCGGTGGGCGACATCGGCGGCGTCCAGGGCCAGGATGCCGGCCGGCACCCCGGCTGCCGCGCAGGCGGCAAGCACCTTGTCGACCGCAGCCAGGAAGTCCGGGTGTTGGAACTGCCCACCGATTCCCATTGACATGGACAAGTCGTAGGGGCCGAGGAACAGTACGTCAACTCCCGGCACGGCCACTATCTGTTCGATATTCTCGACAGCTTCGGCGGTCTCACACTGCACTATGACCATCGTTTCGTCGTTGGCCGTGGCGCGGTATTGTTCACCGTCCAAGCCCAGGCGCTGGGCGCGATGGCCACCGACGCCCCGAATGCCCTGCGGGGGGTACTTGGTGGCCTGCACCGCCGTCTGCGCTTCGTCGGCGCTGCTGACCATGGGAAAGACAACGGCATGGGCGCCGATATCCAGTACGCGCTTGACAAGGGCGGCGTCATTCCACTGGATGCGTACCACCGGCGTCAGGTCGCTGAATTGCATGGTGTGCATCAACATCTGGGCGGTTTCCAGCCCCATGCCGGAATGTTCGAGGTCTATCCACAGCCAATCCAACCCCAAGGTGCAGGCCAGTTCGGTCAATTCCGTGCTGCCGAGGGTGATGATAAGGCCGTAGGTGGTCTGACCGGCGGCAAGCTTATGCTTGAGTAGATTCTTCATTTCTATCCTCCGGGTAGTGAGAGGCAATTACAGGTCAGATCTCGTCCAACAAGGGCAGGTCAACGAAGGTACCCTCGTCGAGGGACTTGCGCGCTCCGATGGGGATGGCGGCGCTTTCAAAGCCTGCGCGCAGGTCAGAGGTGGGGGAGCGGCCCTCGCGCACCGCCCGGGCGTAGTCGATGAGCAGATCGGTATCGGCATTGCCGTGGCCGGTGTCGCGGGTGGGCCGTTCGCGGCGCTGATTGCGGGTGTAACGCTCGGTCACCTCGATACAGGCTTCGCCGGTGTCGTGGTTGGCTTCGATATCCAACTGCGCCTTGCTGCCGTAGAGGGTGAAATGCAGGCTGTAAAAGGGCGCAAAATGCACTTCGCGGTAGTTGGCCACCGTCCCGCTGGTGTACTCGATGTTGATGAAGGTCACGTCTTCCACGTCGCAGGCCTCGGACCACACGCAGTAGTCTTCGCCGCTCTGGATTTCAATGCCCAGGGCCGGCAGCCGCCAGGGAGCACCGGTGTGGGCATGGGGGCAGGTCTCGCGCTCGGGACAATCCCGGCAGCGCTTGTCGGCCGGCTGATCCCCGCCGAAAAAGAACAACCCGCCGACGGCGCCGACGCGGCGCGGACTGGCGCCCATGAACCAGTTGAGCAGGTCGAGGCTGTGAACGCCCTTTTGCAGCGGCAGGCTTACCACCACGTCGCGGGAGCGCGTGCGTAGGCGGGCAAAGAACTGGGCCCTGTCGCGCCCCACGTGATCCACCAGTGAGCCGGCGTAGATCTCGCCCAGCTCGCCGGCCTCGATTATGGCCTTGGCCCGCTGCCAGATGCCGTTGAGGCGCATCTCCAGGAACATGCCCACGGTCAACCCGGTCTGCTTCTGGAGCTGGGCGATCTGGATGATGTCATCGAAAGTCTGGGCCATGGGTTTTTCAATGAGCACGTGTTTGCCGTTTTCGAGGGCCTCGCACGCGTTGCCGGCGTGGAAGCGGTCGCCCGTGGCAACGAGTACCGCCTCGATGTCGGCCTTCTCGGCCATCGCCGCTCCCGATTCGTACAGTTCCACGCCCGGGAATTTCTCGCGGGCGATGTCGAGCATCTTGTCCTGCATATCCGCCATGGCCACAAGCTCGGTTTCCTGGATGCGGGTGATAAGGTGGGCGAGGTGGAACCCGCGAATGCCCAGGCCGACGACACCCATTCTCAGAGGTTCAATCATGATGAAATATCTTCCCTTCCCAGTGGTACAATGTGTTACAGCACCGCTTATGTTAGTGCAAAGCGGTCTTTTCGGCAAGCGCCGGCCGCCGGTGGGGCGCAAGCCTATACACGAGCAGGCCGGCATGATATTATGACAGGCGCATATCGCCGTGCATAAAGAAGGCGGCAGGTGATGAAACAGATGAGCGGTAGATTCGACAACCCGCTAATCGTGCACCGCGATGACATCAAGCCCGAGCGCTCCCTGTGCGGCTATCGCCAACGGATGGTCAAGGGCGAAGACGGCGTGCCGGCCAGCCTCACCTACCTATCTGTCAGTGAGGCGGAATGTCATTATCACAAGCAGACCACCGAGTATTACTACGTGCTGGAGGGCGAGGGCATGATAAAGCTTGATGACCGCGTGGTCGAACTGCGCCCCCACACGCTCGTTTGCATCCCGCCGGGGGTCAAGCACGTAGCCGCCGGCGATCTGAAGGTACTGGTTATCGGAATCCCGCCTTTTAATCCCGATGACCAATTCAAGGTAGAGCAGCAAACTTGATGTTCCCATCAGAACCGGGTGTTGGGGCACGCACGGGCTGCTGTCGGCTTGCTGGTCAGTCCAGGAAGCGCAAGTCCACCACGCGCGGAGGCGGTGAGTCCACCACGCGCGGAGGCGGTGTCCGCTTGCGCGGCATCCAGCAGAAGTAGACACACAGTACATACCCGACGGCGAAGCCGCCGACGTGCGCTCCGTATGCCACACCACCGCCGGCCAGGGGCCCCAACGCCAGGTAGAAGAGCTGGAAGAGGAACCACACCCCGATAAACACTGCTGCCGGTATATAAACAAACGTGATGAAAAAGAATACGACCAGCGTGCGGATGTAGGCTCCAGGAAAGAGACGGTAGTAGGCAGCCAAGACCCCGGCGATGGCCCCGCTTGCCCCCACCAGCGGAATGTGCAAGGTACTCAGATGCGCCGGCATGGGAACCAGCAGTTGACCGAGGCCGGCCAGGAAACTGTGGGCTACGGTGGCCGCCACGCCGCATATCAGGTAGAAGGCCAGGTACCGCAGGTGCCCCATGCGGTCCTCGACATTGTCGCCGAACACCCACAAAAACAGCATGTTGAAGCCCAGGTGCGTCAAGCCGCCGTGCATGAACATGGAGGCGACAATGGTGCCGAAAATAAACGAAGGCCCCACCGTCAACCACTGGTGGAGAGAGAAGAGGTATTCGGGCTTGAATACCCACTGTTCTTGGAAACCGGGGACGAGATGCTGCGCGAAGAACACCACTACGCAGGCAGTTATGATGCCCGTGTTTACCAGCGGATAGTGCCGCGAACGGATGTTGTCACCGATAGGCAGCATATAGCGAACTCCCGCAGCAGGTCTGCATGGTTGGACCTGTGGGATGAGACGCGACCCGACCGCGGGCCGCGTCTCGATTGCTTACCACGTCGGCACAGTTTCGTGCCTACTTGAGACTCTCCAGCAGCTCCCGGGCCCGCAAAATGTCGCCGATGCGATCATCTCCGGACTCCCGCTCTATGATGATGGGGCCGGTGAAACCTATCTCCTTCAGAGTCGCCACAAACTCTGGAATGTTCACCTGGCCCTCGCCCAATGGTGTTTCCGTGCCAAGCTGGCCCTCCTCGGTGGGCCACAATCCGTCCTTGGCGTGGCAGGACACGACATACTCGCCCAGCAACTTGAGGGCTTCGTTGGGATGGCTCTTGCCGTACAGGATGAGATTGGCAGGGTCGAAGTTTATCTTTATGTTGGGGCGGTTGAGTTCGTGGATGAAGTGCAGCAGTTCTTCGGCCTTTTCCTGGCCGGTCTCGAGGCCCACGAACAGCCCCTTGGCTGCTGCGGCATCAGCGATCTTGCCCATTGCCTCAAGCATCTGCTTGTGGATGGGGTCGGCAGGATCCGGCGGCAGGAAACCCATGTGGATGAGAATGCCCGGAATTCCAGCCTCAACGGCAAAGTCAATGGCCTTCATGGTAATGTCCAGGCGCTCGGGGAGCTTATCCGCGGAGGTGAAGCCGACGGTGTTCTTGACGTCTTCCATGGAGGCGTAGCTTTCTCCGGGGTATCCTACGAACATGGAAGCTATCTCGATGCCGGCTTCTGCCGCCGCCTCCTTGAGCTTTTGGGCATTTTCCGGCGTGTAGAACTCCGGCGGTTGCGGTCCGAGCTGGGTGACATGGAAGTCCAGTTCTTTCAACTTCTTGAGCGCTTCGAAGGGATCTTCAATGCCGGGCGAACACAGGAATACACCTACTTCCATCGGCTGCATAAATGCCGAACCTCCCTTGTATGCAGATTTTGCGGGCCAGGAAAATATCGTTTCAAAGAGGACAATTCGCCCTCGCCGTCCAAACTTCCTGCTTACGAGGCCAGCAAAATACCCAAAGCCGGGAGGATCAAGATGGAGGATTTAGTGGTCGAACTCAGTGGCAGCTATCGGCAGCAGGGCCGCCAGCACGGCGAGGCGCTGGCTGCCGTCATCCAAGAGATAGTTTCCGAGGTGGTAACCTGGGAGAAATTCGAGCAACCCGAGCGCGTGGAATGGGTCATGGGGCTGCTGGAGACCAACCTGCGGGACCTCGCCCCCGGGGTGCTGGAGGAAATACAGGGGATAGCCGAAGGCAGCGGGCTGCCGTACCGCGATATCCTGGCCCTCAACGTTATCGCCGACATCTGGCAGGCGCAGCGCTTTTGCAGCGCCATGGGGTGGGCGGACACGCCCGACGGCCCCATTATCGGGAAGACCAACGACATCGGCCAGCACAAGGAAAAGTACCACCAGCCCTTCCGGCGGCGCAGCGGTGACGGCCTGCCGGCCGTATGGGCGACATGGCCGGGCACGGTATGGAGCAATTGTTTCGTCAACGAGCGGGGCCTGGCATTCGGAGGAGCCAGCCTCGGCATGCAAGCGCGCAACGAAAGGGGGATCGGGTCCAACTGCATGCTTCGCGTCATCATGGATCGCTGCGGGACGGTGGAGGAGGTCGTGAAGTTGTGCGACAGGATACCCGTCATGCACCATCCGGCACACAACGTGTACTGCGACCTGCAAGGCACGCTGGCGGCCCTGGAACTGACGCCTGAGGGCACGTACGTGTGCCAGGGACCTGGCGTGTCATACGCACGGGCAACGAATCACTTTTGCCCCGGGCCTTTCGAGGGGCGCGACAGCGGGGAGCAGCGCCACATCGAGAACAGCAAGAAGCGCTTTGCCAACCTCCAGCGCCTGGCAGAGACACTCCCCCATACAGTCGAAGGCATGTTGGACGTAGTGCGCGATCATGCTCCCGAGGGCCAGATCTGCCAGCACGGCAATGCAGACATGTGGAGCTCGACTGCTTATGTCGCTGTGCCGTCCCAGCGGCGATTGCTGATAGGACGGGGCCAGCCCTGCGAGGCCCAGTTCATGGAAGTGGTCCTTTGACCGGCAGGTTGGAAGCTCCAAGGAGGGATTTGCGGTGTCAAAACTAGGGATGTGGATTATCGTTGTTGCGGTGGTAGTAGTAGCGGTGGTGGCATACTGGCATGCGGGCCAGCCACCGGTAACCACCCAGCCCCGGGCCGTGGTCTCACAGATACCACCGCCTACTCCATCCGGGGGTCACGAGGCCATTGACTGGTCGAAGCTACAAGAGCCGATCGGGCCGGATGAGGCGCCGGTCAAGCTGACTGTTCTGGTCACAAGCGGAACCTGCTTTGCCCAGCCGACGGTGGATCTTGCTACCCGCATCGCCAAGAAATACCCGGAACAGGTGCAAGTGCGATTTGTCGACCGCCAGTCGCCGACCGGAAAGGAACTGGCGCACAAGTACGGCCTCACGTTGCAAAACGGCATGGCTGTAAACGGCAAGAGCCACTTCTCATTCGACCGCGAGCAAGGCAATAAGCCGGTGGCGCTGGAGGGCCCCATCTTGAAGGCCGACGCAATGGCCGGCCCGATGGGCGGGTACTCGGAAAGCGACCTGGTGCGGTGCATTGAAACAGAACTGGCAAAGCAGGCGCAAAGCGCGGGACAATAGCGGCGAAGAGGGCACCAAGGCGGCCGATGTCGGGATTATCACGGTGACAGGAGGTTTGCACGTGGCAACCTGGGCACTTGTTTTTGACGTGGACGGGGTGATAGCGGACACGGAGGCATTGAACGCAACAGCCAGTGTCGAGATGTTCCGGCAACTGTACGGCGTTGAAGTGAAGCCTGAAGACTTTCGGCCGTTTATCGGCACCGGCGACGAGCGCTACGTCGAGGGCGTGGCGGAAAAATACGGCGTGAAGATTGACACGCAGGCGGCCGTGGCGCGCCGCGCCGAGAACTTTTTCAAACTCCTGGCGGAAAAGCCGCTGCCCGCGGCGCCCGGAGTACTGGAGCTGGTCAGCGAGGCCCGCCAGTCTGCTGAGGTCAAACTGGCGATTGCGACTTCGGGACAGGCAGCGAAGCAGCTACCCGTTATCGAAGGCACGAAGCTGAAACTTGAGTGGTTCGATGTCATTATCACCGGCGATGTTGTGACACGCAAAAAGCCGGACCCCCAGATATACCTGCTGGCAGCGCAGAAGCTGGGGCTGCCGCCACAGCGCTGTATTGTGATAGAGGATGCCCCGGCGGGAGTGCAAGCTGCCATAGCGGCGGGCTGCCGTTGCGTCGCGGTGACCGGCAGTGTGGATGCCGGGCAACTGGCTGATGCCGACTTAGTGGTGGATACCCTGGCGGAGCTAAACCTGGACAAGCTCCGCGAGCTGGTTGATAGTCCCCGACGCAGGGTGTAACGGTCGGGCAACGAATCTGCGCCTGCAACCAAGGCCGGTGCGAAGAGCGTCTCTGAGGTGGATATTCAGGAAGGTATTTCCGCGGCGGCGGACGGGTGCCAGCGGGATCGGGCTTCACCCTTGGTAATGACCAGCGCAGCGCCCAGCGTAACGATGATCAGGCCCCCCACCTGGGAACCACTTAACGGCGAGTGCAGCACGAAGTGATCACCGACCATCGCCAGCGCCGGGATCATCAGCGCGAGAATTCGCACGTTGGCCAGCGGAATACGCCGCAATGCGGCGTAATACGTAAACAGCATCCCCACAATGACCCCTGCGCTCAATATCCCCAAGGCTGCAAGCGGTGGATTGGCGAGCAGGTCGGCCACCTGAGCCAGTTCGCCGCGCGGCAACAGTATCGCGGTGAAAATGACTGTCTGGCAGGCTGCCATCACCCCGAGCACGAACTCGCTGGAGAGCCTGGTAAAGGACTTCTGGAAAATCACCCCGTTGACAGCTACCCCCATCGAGCAGACCAACAGCGCCCCCAGGCCGAGGAGGTTGAAGCGCAGGTCTTGGAGGGAAATCTGCATCGCGAGCAATGCACCAACGGCGATGAAGCCGGTACCTACCCACGCCCACCTGGTGACAACGTGTCCGAGCACCAGGTAAGCAAGGAAGATGCTGAATGCCAGGTCGCTTCGGGTGACAATGGCGCCGGTGCTGGCGCTGGTGAGCTGGATGCCCAGGTTCCTGCTGTAGTAGATTACCGCCGACACCAGGCTGAACAGCAACAGAAGTCGCCACGGAGCAGGAGCGCGGTACAGGACGCGGCGCCTCAGCAGGCAGGGCGGTATCATGAAACCAGTTATCACGACCATTTGCAGCCAATTCAGCTCCGCCGGGCTGATGTAACCGGTCAAGTACTTCTGGATAGGCCAATATGAACCACAAACCAGTACGTGAAGGATGATGACCCCGTAGCCGAAGGCCCGCGGGGAGCACTGTCGCAAGCTGTTCATCCCTCAGCACCCACACGCATGACCCGAATGGCCGCAATGGGCGTGACGGGGCATTCATGCTCGCACTTGCCGCAGCCGGTACACTTGTCGGTGATAACGTGCGGCCGCTTCTGTGCCCAGGGGCCGTGCTCCTGCATTTGGATGGCATCGTAGGGGCACTGCTCATCGCAGACCAGGCACAGCTTGTAGTCGCGGCCTTTTTGCCATGCCAGGCAGGTGTTCTCGTCAATGACCGCCTTGCCGATGATGATGTCGTTTTGCTTTTCGGCGGCCTGGAATGGTACCAGGGCCCCACTGGGGCAGACATCACCGCAGGCGGTACACTCCGGGGTGCACTCGCCTATTCGCGGCACCAAGACGGGAGTGAAAACACCGAACAGCCCTGCTTCGGTCACGGCAGGCTGCAGGCCGTTGGTCGGACAAGCGCGCATGCAGGCTCCACAGCGCAGGCACAAGTGCTGGAATTGTTCCTCTGTCATGGGGCGCGGCCCCTGCGGAGTACGGACGATGGCGCCCGGCGGCCGCAGCAGCCGCGGCGAGAAATCAGTACGGCGCCCCGTCATTCCGGCTACCACCGCGTAGGCTGCCCCCACACCCAGCCCGGCCAGCAGGTGGCGTCTTTGCAGGTCCACGGCCGCATTCGCTCCCTTCTCCAAGCGCCGCGACAGTGTAATGTGCGTCACAGCAGGGCGCGGGCAGATAGCGCAGTCATAGCACAGTATGCACTCTGCGGTTTGCGTCACGTGCGGCCGATCCGCAGGGATGGCGCCCATCTTGCAGCTACTGTAGCACAGGCCACAACCGACACATCCCTCTTCCTGCACCTGGCGCTTCCACAGGCCGAAGCGTCCCACCAATGCCAGTAGTGCTCCCAGCGGACAAAGGTTGCGACACCAGTAGCGGCGGCTCAATAGCCCCAACAGCAAAATGGCCAGAAACATCACGCCGACGACGCTTTGCAGGGAGAAGCCGACCGTCTCCACGGGATAGACGCGGAGGCCGAGGGCCAACAAGATACCGCGCCCGTGCGTGACGCCCAGGTTGTAGCCGGCGACCGCCAGCGGATAGAGGAACAGGGAAAGGGTGCGGGTAAGCAGGGGGATGGGGTCGAGTATCCATGCCGGCGGGCTGCCGAGCAGCGTGGCAAGAAGAACCGCGGCGAGAATGTAGTACTTCAGTTGGGGAAACTGTCCCCGCGCCTTGCGACGCTTGCGGGCGATAAGCTTGTCGCTGATGTCTATGCAGGTGCCCAACGGACAGATCCAGCCACAGAAAAACCGGCCCAGCAAGATGGTGGCCGCCAGTATGATCAAGGCCATGCGAAAGTGAGAGAGCACGTGCAGCCCGTCGGCCAGCAGCGTCGTCAGCATTGACAGCGGGTCGGCGGTCAGCAGGCGTGGGGGTGCCCCCGGCTTACCATCCCCGGACCAGGTGGCGTGCCATACCGAGAGGGCGAAGAAAATGAGTATCGCAATTTGTACGATACGGCGGAGTTGTCTTGTCCACATGTCGGCTGTCTATTCGTTGTTGTCCTCATCCAGCAAGGTGATGATGGCCTGCTCGACGTCGGACACCTTGCTATCAGGCCCGAATTCGTAGCGCAGCACGCCGCGGCGGTCTATTACCTTGGCTACCGGCACCACGTAATCGGAGCGTCCGCCCCAGAAGACGTTGTTGGTTACGTCAGACTTCATGACGAACGGCATCGTCAGTTCCGGATGCTTGGTCTTCAGCCAGCCCTTGACTGTTTCGGGGCTGTTGTCAGAGGAAACAACCAGGAACTCAACGCCGCGGGAACGATACTTTTCCCACAACGGCTGATACTTGACCAGCTTCTCAGTGCAGCCGGTGCACAAAGAGGCCCAGAAGTCAACCACCAGGATCTTGCCGTCATAATCGGACTTGCTGATGGTATTGCCATTGACGTCGGTCAGTTGAAAGTCAGGAATGGGCTTGCCTATCTCCCCTCCGAGGTTGGCTGAGGCGGCCGGGCCCGCGGCGGCGGGCCGAGACGAAGGGGCGGAGGCAGACTGCTGACCGGTGCGCGACTGGCAGCCGACGCCGAGAACCAGCAGGGAAAGCATGACGACTGTTGCCGGAATTTTCACGATTCTTCCTCCATCAAGTTAAAGGACGTCGGATGGACACGATCCGGCACAGGACGGGCCGCAGCCTGCGGGTTATTGATTTGCACCGCGGGCTGCAATCGGCCAGATGTCCATGACTCGTTCCCCGGAGCATATCACCATATTATTGTAAAGATTGAGGCATGTACAGATGCGCGGGGGGATGATGCGTAACTTGTCGCCTATTCGGGGGCGCCACGTCATCGGCCCGGCATCGAGATAGCCGTGTTCGTCGTTGAGCTTGTAGAACACCCCTTCGGGGTGCCCATACACCCATCCGAAGCCATCGCTGAGGTTGCCAAGTTGCGTGGCCAAGGACTTGCTGCCTGCATCGCAGATGACGCGGGTTGCAGTCGGCGTGCTGACCACGGTGGACAGCACGGTGGCGGCCACCTGCGCCTCCGTACAAGCGCCCAGGTCAATTTGATTGCGGTCATTGAGGCAGTATGTGCCCGGCCGTATCTCGGTAAGCCCGCACCCGGGCTGGTAGTGACCGGCTGTCGGCGTGCATCCGCCGCTTATCACCTGGATGTCAAAGCCTGCCTGGCGGAGGGTGGCAGCATGCGCGGCCAGGGAGGCAGCCTCCTCGGCGGCCCAGCGGGCAAATTCTTCTGCTCCGCGGTGCTTGTACGCCGGGCCTGCGTAAGCAAACAATCCCTTGATACGGAGGGCGGGCAACTCGCTTACCTGGCGGGCGAGCGTCACCAGTTGCTGTGCAGGAACACCGCAACGTCCTGCCCCGGCATCGACTTCCAGAAGCACGTCAATGGTACGGCCCGCGCGCGAGAAGCTGTCCGACAATTGTCGGGCGCCGACGATGCTGTCAACGGCGACGGAAAGCCGGGGTACGTAGCCGGCCAATGCCACCAGGCGGCGCATCTTGGTGGGGCCGATAAGCTGGTTGGCTATAAAAATGTCCTCGATGCCGGCGGCCGCGAAAACCTCGGCCTCGCTCACCTTGGCAGCCGTGACCCCGATCGCTCCCGCCCGCACCTGCAGGTGGGCTATCTGGGGTGTCTTGTGGGCCTTGATATGAGGTCGCACGTCCAGCCCGGCCGCGGAGGAGGCCTGCTGAATGCGCGCGATGTTGGCTGTCAGTATATCCAGATCCACGAGCAGGCACGGCGTATCCAAGTCGTATATGGAGCGGCCTATCCAGGCACTGCTGTCGTTACTCATACCGGCCTCCAGAGGCTACGGAACTGTACGGCTGTCATCAATCCCGACCAGCGGTCGAGAGCGGCGATGCGGCGGAGGCGTCACTGCGTTTTTCGCACCTCGGCGCCGAGCTCCTTTTCCAGGCGGGCATAGATGGCTTCCATCATCGCCTCCACCTCCTCGCTGGTCAAAGCGCGGTCGGGAGCGCGGAACTGCAGGCTGAATGCCAACGAGCGACGGCCGGGCCCGATACGTTTGGGGTCAGTAAAGACGTCGAATGGCTCCACTGCGGCCAGATATTCGCCGCCTGCCGCCTTGATCGTTTCCATCACCCGGGCCGCCGAGAATTCATCCGTGTCAGGCACAATCACCGCCACGTCACGCAGAGCGGCCGGCAGGCGCGGCAGCGGCTTGTAGACATTGGTCAGGTTCGCCTTCTCAATCAGCAGGTCGAAATCCAGCTCAAAGGCATAGACCTTCTCAGGCAGGTCAAAGTTCTGCTGAACCTCCGGGCTCATCTCGCCTACTACCCCCGCGTCACGGCCGGAAACGAGCAACCGGGCACAGCGGCCGGGGTGAAAGGCGGGGTGGTTGGCGCGTGCCCAGGCCAGTTCCTGGATGCCCAATCCCTCGCAGAGCTGTTCCACGATGCCCTTGATCCAGAAAAAGTCCACCAGCTCGGCGGAACGGGGCATGTTCCAGCGCGCGGTGAACGGTGAGCCGGTGACCAGGCCTGCCACGCGCTTGGGCTCCGACGGAAGTTCGCTTCCCTCCTGGGGCAGGTACACGCGGTTGATTTCGTAAAGAGCTATCTCCGTGACCCGCTGGTTGATGTTGTGCTGCGCCGCCGCCAGCAGTGAGGGCAGCAAGGTGGTGCGCATGACCGTGTACTCTTCGCTCATGGGATTGGCCAAAGACAAGCAGTTGGTTTGCGGATGGCCGGGCGGCAGGCCCAGCTTTTGCAGGTCACGCGGTGATATCATGGAGAAGCTGATGGTCTCGTTCAAGCCGCAGGCCCGCAGGATGTGGCGGGCACGTCGCTCGGTTCTCTGCTCGACCGTCAACACGGCACTGGCTGCCAGCTTGCCGGGAATGGTCAACGGAATGTTGTCATAGCCGTGGATGACGGCTATCTCCTCGATAAGGTCAACCTCGCGCTGTACATCCGGCCGCGCAGTCGGCACGGTAACCTGCACCAAGTCTTCGTTTGCCCGGCGCACCTCAAAGCCTAGCCGCTTCAGATAGTCGCTCATTTGCCGGGGCGCGATGTCGGTGCCCAGCAGCGCATTGCAGCGTGCCGGCCGCAGTGTCACCGTACGAGGGGAAAAGGCGCGGGTTTTGACGTCAATGGCTTGGCCTTTAATCTGCCCGCCTGCTGTTTGGATGATAAGTTCGGCGACGCGGGCGAGGGCGACCAGGGGCAGATTTGGGTCGACGTGGCGCTCGAAGCGATAGCTGGCCTCCGTGCTCAGGCCAAGGCGGAGGCTGGTCTTGCGAACAGTGGCGGGGTGAAAGTGCGCAGCCTCCAAGAGCACAGCGGTGGAACCTGCGTGAATCTCGGTGCTGGCCCCACCCATGACTCCCGCCAATGCGATCGGGCCGCCGGGGTCACAGATGAGCAGATCGTCCGGCGTCAGCCGGCGGTCTATGCCGTCCAGCGTCGTCAAGGTCTCGCCGGCTCGGGCCTTGCGCACGATGACGTGGCCGTCGGCAAGCAGATGGAAGTCGAAGGCATGCAGGGGCTGGCCCAGCTCCAACATGACGTAGTTGGTGCAATCCACCACGTTATTTATGGCACGCAGCCCCGCAGCCTCCAGCCGTGCTTGCATCCACTGCGGAGAGGGCCCCACCTGTATCCCCTCAATAAGCAGTGCGCAGTAGCGCGGACAGCCCTCGGCGTCAATGATTTCCACGGTAACAGGCCCCAGCTCAACCCGCCTGTCAGCGGTTACGGGGCTTTCGGTAGCAGGGCTTGAATACGAGGGCGCGCGCAGGCACCGCCCCGTGAGGGCTGACAGGTGACGGGCCGTGCCCACCACCGACAGGAGGTCTCCGCGATTGGAGGTGACGGAGGTAACCAGCACCGGCTCAGCCGCGCCACCGGCCTCGTCGCGATGTTCGACAACCTGTTCCACCTCCAACCCGCCCATGGTCAAGACCCGGCCTATTTCTTCGGCCGGCAGGTCGATTTCGATGTATTCCTTCAGCCAGTCGCACGGTATGCGCATAACCCGATTCCTCGTCTCTGCTGTGTATGCCGATTATCGGTAGCTATGTGAAAACTCTTCGCTATCCCGGCAGCGCCCGCAAGTGAACCTGCCCCGACCTCAAAGCGGCCTCAGAATTGCTCCAGGAACCGCATGTCGCCGCTGTAGAACAACCTGATGTCATCAATGCCGTGCATCAGCATCGCCAGCCGCTCGATGCCCATGCCAAAGGCAAACCCCGTGTAGCGCTCGCTGTCATAACCCACACCTTCTAGCACGTTGGGGTCCACCATCCCGCTGCCGCCGACTTCCAGCCACCCGGTATGGGAGCAGACGCGACAGCCCTTGCCGCCGCACAGGATGCAGGTGAGGGCGATCTCCGCGCTGGGCTCGGTGAAGGGGAAGAAGTCGGGCCGGAAGCGCATGTGGCACTGTTCGCCGTACATGGCCGTGGCGAAGGCCTCCAATGTACCCTTCAGATCGGCGAAGGTCACCCCTTCGTCCACGAGCAGACCTTCGAGCTGATAGAACGTGTGGCAATGCGTAGCATCCACGTTGTCGCGGCGGAAACAGCGGCCGGGGACGATTATGCGGACAGGCGGCTGCATTCGTTCCATGGCCCGCACCTGCACCGTAGAGGTCTGGCTGCGCAACAGCACGTTGTTGGAGATGTAAAATGTCATCTGCTCGTCCATGGCCGGGTGGTCAGGCGGATAGTTGAGAGCTTCGAACGAGTAGTAGTAGTTTTCCACCTCCGGCCCTTCGACCACTGAGAAGCCCAGGCCGATGAAGATTTCGGTCATTCGTTCCAAGGTGGCGAGTAAGGGATGTTGCTTGCCGATGCGCAGGGTTCGTCCGGGCAAGGTGACATCAACGCGGTCGGCAGAGGCGTCCTCGACCGCTGGGCGGGCAGCCAGTTCTTCCTGCCGCCCGGCAAAGGCCTCCTTTAGCTGCGCGCTCACCTCGTTGAACTTCTTGCCGACGGCGGGGCGTTGCTCAGCAGGTATGTCCTTGATGCCTTGCTGAAGCTGTCGCAGCAGTCCCTTGCGGCCCAGGTACTTGACACGCACCTGCTCAAGCTGTTTTTCGTCCTCGGCCTGGGCGATGGCCGCCAGGGCCTCGTCGGCAAGCTGCTGTAGTTGCTCCAACATATTCAATCACGTCCTGGTGCTGGCTTAGGCCCCCAAGGCACAAACTGCAGGGGGGTGCGCGGTGCTTGATGCAACAGTTCATTGCCTAACGCCAAAAGCCCCGGCTCGTCCCAGGGACGAAAGCCGGAGGCTCTCGCTATACCACCCTACCAGATGGGACTCCGTGTAACGGCGGAGTAACCCGGCACAGCCTACGCACGCCGCATGCACCATGGCGCTTCAGCCTGCAGTTCGAGGGCGAACTTCAATCCCGCGTGGATCGGGGAAGCTTTCAGCCCATGACTTCCCCTCTCTGTGATCCCGGTTGAGATCTACTTTACCCTGTCGCTACCTTTGTTTATTTCGTACAGAATTATTCCAGCCGCCACGGCAGCGTTGAGGCTTTCTGCCGCTCCCGCCATTGGTATTGTGACAGTGATATCAGCGGCTGTCAAGACCACGTCAGGCAGGCCGTGGGCCTCCGATCCCATGACCAGGGCGCCGCCGCCAGCCGGCAATGCCAACTGTGTGCATGGTACCCCGCCGCTGGTGACGGCAGCGAGCACGGTTATCTCGTTTTGCGCTGCCCAGGCGCGGAATTCGTCCCAGGTGCTTGAAACCAGCGGCAGATGGAAAACGCCGCCGGCCGAGGCGCGGACAACCTTGGGATTGAAAAAATCCACGCACTCGCCTATCGCTACCACTGCGGCGCACCCGAAGGCATTGGCGGTTCGTATCATCGTGCCCATGTTGCCGGGGTCGCGCAGCTCGTAGAGCGCCAGAACGAGGCGCCGGCCGGCTGCTGCAGCCTTAGGCGGTGCGAGGACGGATGCCAGGTCATCTAGCCGGCGCTGTGTCAACCGGCATGCCGCGGCAATGCCTTGGGGGCCGATGGTATCGCTCATCGCGGTGAAGGCCCGCTGCGTCATGGACAAGACGGGGACATTGCGCTGTTGGATCTCGTCAAGCACCTGTCGTGCACGGAAGCCCTTCAGGCGGTAAGGGCAGATGGCGACCCAGGCGATATCGACGCCCGCCGCCAAGGCCTCTTGCACCAGGCGTACGCCCTCTACCTGCACCAGGCCGTACTTGGCCCGGCCCTTCTTTGTGGCCAATGCGCGAAACTGCCTGACGTGCTTGTTGTGGGGGCTGTCGATCAACTGTCTCATAATATGGCGAGGACCAGCCGGCGGCTGGTCCCTGCGAGCACTGTTTTCTCATACGCAGCCTCAGCTAAGCGCTGATTGCGGTCTTGACCTTTTCGACCACCGCGGCGAACGCCTCAGGATCCTCCAGCGCCAGGTGCGCGAGCATCTTGCGGTTAAGGTCAATTTCGGCCTTGCGCAGGCCGTCGAAGAACCGCGAGTATGACAGCCCATGCTGCCTGACAGCGGCATTGATGCGTACGATCCACAGTTTGCGGAAGTCGCGCTTGCGCACCCGTCGATCGCGGTAAGCGTAGTTAAGGCCACGCATGACCGTCTCTTTGGCGTTCTTGTACAGCCTGCTGCGACCGCCCACAAAGCCCTTGGCGGCCTTGAGAATTTTCTTGCGACGGCGCCGGGCCGTCGGTCCTCGCTTGACACGTGGCATATTCTGCTAATCCCCTTGCCTGTCGAAGTGATGTAGCTTGCTTTCTATCGTACCAGCTATCGGCCGCCGTACGGCAGCATTCGGGATATCTTCTTGGCCCTGCCGCCGGTCACTTCGGCGGCCATGCTCAGCCTGCGCTTGCGCTTGCGCGATTTCTTGGAGAGCAAGTGACTAAGCCCCGTTTGGCGACGCATTATGCGGCCGCTGGCGGTTATCTTGAACCGCTTGGCCGCTGCTCGCTTGGTTTTCATCTTGTTCTTGGCCATGATCTTCGTCCTCTCAATCCGACCGGCGCCAACACTGCCCAGACTTTGGCCTGGGCAGTGTATTGCTTGCTGCACCTGCCAGTATTATTGTTGTTGCTTGTTGCTGGTGGATGAGCGGGCAACTGCCTGCTCGTTGGTGGCTGCCTTCTCTGACTGTTGCGGCGGTTGGTTACGTTGTGAGGCTTGTTCTTCGGGCGGTTTAGGTGACAGCACCATAATCATCCGCCGCCCCTCCATGTGAGGAGGCTGGTCAACCTCAGCGATATCGTTGCATCCTTCGATGAATGTTTCCAGTTGCGCCCTTCCAATGTCCTTATGGCGGAGTTCAGGCCCGCGGAAAATCATGTTGAACTTTACCTTGTTGCCCTTGGTAAGAAACTTGCGGGCTGTGCGTAGCTTGAAAGCAATGTCATGGTGGTCAGTGTTGGGCCGCACCCGTATAGACTTGATCTCGATTTGCCGTGACTTCTTGCGCCCTTCCTTGGCCTTTTTCTGCTGTTCATACCGGAATTTTCCGTAATCCATTATCCGGCAGACAGGAGGATCGGCCTGTGGGGCAACCTCGATGAGATCCAGATTGCGGGATTCGGCTTCCTGGCGCGCTTCCTGTAATGACATCACTCCCAGTTGTTCCCCATCTGGGTCAATGACGCGCACCCTGGGCGCTCGAATCCGTTCATTGACCCGGTAGGTTCTTGTGTCGATATTGCCTCACCCTTTGTCGGATAGATGTAGCGTACCCGCTAGGCGCCGCCGACAGCGTGTCAGGGCAACCTTTAGTGTGCAAACATTACAAGAATTGTGCCCCCCGTGTCAAGATGAAACATCAGCTTACGTGGACTTATTATGCAGCAGGCAGCGGCCGTGAAGGGGGGCAATACTGCCGGGCAATGCTCCCGCTCACCGCCCGAATTGGGCCCTGGCCTATTGCTCCAGCCAACGTTGCAAGATTGTTTGGATGCGCGGGGCAAAGATGGCGCCGCTGTCGCCGTGAGCCTGCGCCCAGGCAATCAACTCTTCCGCCAGGCTGCGCGCCTGCCGGCGGTGGTGAGCAGCGCCGTCCCTGGCCTGGTACACGGCCCGTTGCCAGCGGCCGAAACGCAGCAACAGTTGCATACTCAACACATCGCGTTCCACGGCTTGCAGGTGGCGCTTATCGCCTTCGCCGGCCGCCTTGGCGCGGGCCTGCCCCAGAATTGCCAGTGCCGGGCTGAGCAACTGCTCAGTCGCGCGCCGGGTATAGGTGAGATCATAATGGTAGACGCACGGCCCCGGTTGGATGAAGTCGCGCAGGTAGACCTTCCAGAACTCGTCCATCAGGTCGCTTGCCGGCCCGTACAAGGCGCGGTAATATTCTTGCAACCATGCCTCGACGTCCATATCCGCCTGCCACGACAGTTGGCCAATGAGGTGGCCGTTGACACCGAACGGCCCCCATTCCTGTGGTTTGTACTCCATCACATAACCGTCAATGCCGGCATCGGCCAGCCACTTGAAGTTGGGTTGCAGCATGCCGGTAATGCGATAGGGCAGCGAGCAGGTGTCAATCAACATCAGGTAGCAAAACAGGTATAGGGTGCCCGGGGTGATAGTGCGCCATTGTTCGAGCAGGCGGGCGTAGCGGCTATTGGCTTGGGTGCATTCCGGCGGCGCGTCAAGCGGGTGCTTGAAGCAGCGGTGCATCGGAGCGAAGCAGACCACGACGTTGGGGTGTAACTGCGTCTGCACCGGCGGCTCGACGTAATTGACGTAGGCAAGGGCACTTATCTTGCAATCGGGGTGGACCGCAGCCACGCGTTCGGCAACGGCATTGACGAAGGCCAGGTAGGTGTCAGTGCGGCGCGGATGGTCAGGGTAAAGTTCCGAAGGCTGTTGTGGCTCCATGGCCAGGCAGTTGTCACATTCACACCAACCAAAACCGTCCGTCGGCCACAGCCCCACGATATCCACCTCGGGGTGCTCTTGCAGGAAGCTGCAGATGTTATCGGCGGCGATTTCTGCGACTGCGGGATTTGAGGTGCAGAGCTGTTTATCCGGCCGGCGGCGGCCGTCCACCAACGCAAAGTATTCGGGGTGGACGGAAAAGTACTTCTCCGGAGGCACCCAGAAATGAAAGCTGTGATGCGACCACTCTACCGCCATGCCGCGCAGGGTCAGCTCTTTGCGCAGCAGTTCGCCGTATCTTTGCTCAACCTGTGGCGCCCACGCGTTGACCATGAACCGGTTGAATCGATTCTTGGCCATCCAATCCACCATGTGCACGGTGTCGCGATCAATGTCCGGGAAATTCGTGAATGCGCGGTGTGAAAACGCCGGCCGGTACAGCCGGGCGCCGCATGGGACCTGCAGGTCCGGCCGCCGGGGCACTAGCTCGCCGCCTTCCCATACCGCCAGCCAGCGGCAGCCGCAGTGGTCACCAAGAAAGGCATATATTGCATGTAGTGTGGCCTGGGCATCTGCACCGCTGAGTATGATGCGGTGTGGTTCGACGCCGATATAGTACCCTCCGGCCGGAAGGGGCGGAGTACCGGGCCATTGCTTGCCCACCATGATGCAGGGTTCAGAAGCGTGGCCGACGACAGGGAATTGCCGCCCCGTAATGATGGCCAGGTAGCGGCTGAGTTCGTGGGCAGCGAACCGCTCCGGTTCTGAGGCCGCCTCGGCTATCAATATAGATGCGCCGCTGCTGAAGTCGAACACCGTGGCCATGGCATCATCTCCTGGGCGAATTGTCGCAATTCCTCAATCAGACATTGCGCGAACGCCGCCAGCCGGCGTCGCCTGGCAAAGCCCTGAAACCGGCTCCATGTAGCGGAAAGTCGGGCGATACTGCGGCCTTTGAGTGCCGGCTTTGCTCTATTTTCCATGCCTTGGCGAAATTTTCC
>JALGVG010000037.1 GCA_029819875.1 Candidatus Zipacnadia bacterium
GCACCCAAAGGTCCATCCGCATAGGCGGGGATGAGATTGACGAGGCGATCACCGCGTATCTGCGCCGCGAGCTGAACTTGTACATCGGCGAGAACACGGCCGAAGAGATCAAGTTGCGCATCGGCTCGGCGTTTTCGCGCCCCGAGGAGGAGACCATGCAGGTGCGCGGCAAGGATCTGCTGACCGGGTTGCCCAAGAGTGTGGAAATAAGCTCCGGCGAGGTGCGCGAGGCTATCCTCGAGCCGATTTCCGCAATTGTAGAGGCCATCAAGGAGACGCTCAGCGTCAGTCCTCCGGAGTTGGCTGCCGACGCCATGAACCGCGGCATTGTGTTGACAGGGGGGGGTGCCTTGCTCCGGGGCCTGGATCAGCTTATCAGCGCCGAGACGGGCATTGCGGTGTATGTAGCTGAGGATCCGATGACTTGCGTGGTCCTGGGAGCTGCCCGCTACCTCGAAGAGTTGGACGGCCTTGCCAAGAGCTAAGAGCCGAACATAGGCAGGCCTCGCGCCCCAATTGACATGCTGGGACCCAACAGGCAGTTGCATAGAACCGTACGTTCGTTGGTTATCGTTGCCACGGTCGCCGCCATGCTGACCATCTGGCAGCATGTGGCCAGTGCCCGCAAGCACGTCAGCTTTCCCCAGCAGATTGCACGGATATTGCTGCGGCCGCTGCAAAGTTCGCTGATGGCATTGCGCGTCGGCCTCAGCGAGAGCGCGGCGAGCCTGCGGAGCAGCCATTCGCTGCAGGAGGAGGTGCGCAAACTCCAGGAAAAGGTGGACGAGCTGCAAGTCAAGAACCTGCAACTCAACGAGTCCTTCCTGGAGTACAAGCGCATCATAGAAAAGCTGGGTTTCCCGCTGGATAAGCCGCTTAAGGAGGTGCCCGTGCGCGTTATCGGTACTTCGGGGGGCGGTCATCGCGCCTGGGTGCGCATCGAGGCTCCTCCCACCCGGGAATTGCAGCCCGGCGACATCGTGTGCGAAAAAAGAGGAGTGGTGGGAAGAATCCTGGAGGTGGAGGCGAAAAACGTCGCCAAGGTGGTATTGCTCATTGACCGTGAGCATGCTCTTGCGGCCAAGGTGCTGCGCAGCGGCGACCAGGGTATGATATATCCGGCTCCCACCGCCCTGGGTACGCCTGACAAGCTGGAGATGAAAAAGCTTCCGCGCAACGCAGACATAAGGGCCGGAGACGTGATATTGACCTCGGGCCTGGGCGGAGTCTATCCGCCCAATCTGCCCATCGGCACGGTGCTGTACGTCAAGACCGGATCAGGGACTTCGGGAGTCGTTGCCGTCGTAAAGCCGTTTGTTGATTTCGAACGCCTGGATTGGCTTTACGTAATGCGCCGGGAGTGAAGGTAACAGCCTGCCATGCGTTATTACCTGGTAGCAATAGTTGCGGCGTTCGTGGTGGTGGCTTGCCAGTCGACGTGGCCGTTGTGGCCGGCCATCGGTGACTGCAAGCCCAACCTGGCCATTGCGCTGGTTGTGTGCGTGGGAATGTTGCGCGGCCCGATCGCCGGGGCGTGGATCGGGCTGTTGACGGCCTTGCTGGTCAGCAGCCTGGAGGCCCCCCCGGCCGGGTATACACTCAGCGGGGCCCCCATGGGCGGGTTGATGGTCAGTCATATCGGCGTGGGCGTCGGCGCCGGAATAGTGCGCGCCAACCTGCTGGCGGACAGTCCTTTCGTTGCCGGGCTCATTACCCTGGGAGCTGTTCCGATAAGCAACTTCGTTGAGTTGCTTTTCACTCCCCCTTCCTCGCTCGTCTCCTGGGCATTGCTGACCGTCTGCCAGGCGCCTTACACGGCGGTGCTGGCCATCCCGCTGTACCTGTTGCTGCAGCCGTTGTTACGCGAACCGCCGGCGCCCCTTATGCCGATAAGAACGCGGCCGTAACCGGCAGGGCGGCATTGCCGGCGGCAGCGCCCCTCAGCTTCTTGCCAGCACCAGCACGTCAACAAGCCGGCCCCTGTGGTCAATCTGTCCCTTGAAGGTGGCCTCGATTTGGAAGCCGATCTGCTGCAGGGCAGCGATTTTCTCTTCGGCCGCACCGTCGGCGTATGCCTGCACCTTTCCCATGTCATCCAGGGTGAAGCTGCCCAGCAGGCGGCCCAAATCGCCGTAGAAGTCGGGATGGACAAAAAAGTCGAGCACGGATGCCGCGCTGTGGTTTCTGCCGAAGCGGCTGTCGCGCCAGATATAAGCTTGCCCGACGACTGCGCCGCTGGGGCCGGTCATGATCTTGTGCTGGGAGACCGTTCCGGATTGGATGGCGTTGTACCAGTGCCAGTAAAGCCCCTCGTACCCTCCGAAGTCGACCTGCCCGAAGAAGGCGCTGCGATACAGCCAACCGTCTTCGACGCTGTATAGCAACTCCAGGGGCGCCCAGTCATCCCAGTTGGTGTCGCGCAACTGCGTGGGCCCTTTCGCAAACCACCTGGCGTCGAAGTCCTCCACGACGCGCCATATCATGTGGCCGGTGTCCTGCTGGCCGCGGAAGCCGAATGAATGGTATATCCAGTAAGGGGGCGAGTCGTATCCGGTGCCCAGTGCCATCGCCCACCCGCCGCCGGCCTTGAAGTCCTCGGTGACGGCCCGCATCAGTGCCGTACAAATCCCCTTGCGCCTGTGCTGCTCGGGTGTAAAGACATGGCCAAGGATGCCGGTCCTGCCCCCGGAGCAGATGGTGGTCATGATGTTGCCGACCAGCTCGTCACCCAGCAGGCCGACAAAGAAGCGCAGCTCGGCCGGCGCGATGCCCTCCGTCAGTGCCAAGCGCATCGAATCCAGCCAGTCCTGCCCCTTGTGACCGAGAAGCTTCAGCAGGCGGTCACACCACTGCGGCTCGGGGGTCGTTATCCGTACGATACGCATCTGCTCCTTGGACTTGAGCTCGACCGTGCCCAGCTCTTGAACCATTGTCGACACCTCCGGATAAATGACTGCAATGACAGGCCGCTTGCGGCCTGCCGCGCACCGCCCCCGGCAGGCCCTTCAGGCGCTTTGTTGGCCGTCAAGCACGAACCGTTGCAGCGCTTCGGCCACCCCGGTCTGCGGCGAGGCGGGGACGTAATCGGCCGCCGCCTGCAGGGCCTGCTCGGCGCCGGGCATTGCAACACCGACACCGGCCTGCTCAACCAGCGGCAGGTCATTGAGCTGGTCGCCGATTCCCATGGTCTGGGAGATATCCAGGCCGTAGTGTCGCGCCAGCCAGTGCAGTGCGTGGCCCTTGGTGGCGTGTGGGTGCATGAATTCCAGGTACTCGGGCATCGAACGGGTCACGTACAGCTTCTCCCCGTACAACTCCTGCATCTCCGGCAGCAGCCGCTCGATCAGTTGCGGTTCATCGCAGACAAGCAGTTTGGTCGGCTCCTGCCCCGTGAAGCGCCGCAAGTCGCCTACCGGGACGGGGCGCACGCCCGTGCGCTGATAGTACACGCGCGACCACTTGCTCACCTTGGGAACGTACATCACTTCGTCCAGGTAGTAATGAAGCTGCAGCCGGCGCTGTACACACATCTGCACGATCTCGGCGGCCAGAGCGGCCGGAACGGGAAGGTGCAGGAGCACCTTCCCGTTGCCGGGCATGCGGATGACGGCACCGTTGTAGGCGATGATGGGCGTCTCGCCCAACCCCATTTCCGAGACGACGGCGTCGGCGGACGAATACGGTCGCCCGGTGCAGATGACAACCGTCACGCCCTGCTGTTGGGCCGTTTGAATTGCTTGCAGGTTTTCCGGTGGCAACTGCCCTTCGTGAAGGAGCGTACCATCAAGGTCGATCGCTACCAGCTTGATAGCCATGATCGTTATCCAATCCAGGCGACATGCCGCAGGTCACGGCCGGCCGCCTGTCGGCTGCCCTCCAGGTCAGGTAATGATCAGCGGGATATTGTGCGACACAGGGCTTCGCTGCGTATGCTACTTCTTGAGGCCGGCGATAATTTTTCTGATGTTTTCCAGGCAAATGCGGCTGGCCTCTTCTCCGCCTGCCGAGAAGGCCGACCCGCCGGGCTTTTGCAGCAAGTCGCCCTCGATTTCGGTCTGAATGCGCCAGTGCGTCTCCAAGGAGGCCGCGCCCTCGTAGCCCATGTCAATGAGCGCCTGGAATTGCCCGGGGTAGTCAATATAGCCGCCTTCACCGACCGGCACGCTGCGGGCACCGTCGGGTGCCGAGGGGTCCTTGACAGCATCCTTGACGTGGAAGTGTATCATCCACGGCTTCATGCGCTCCCAGGCATCGGGGAAGGGCAGCTCGCCGTTCTCGGCATAGACCTCGTTGGCCGGGTCCCAGATCGCCCGGATGCGGGGATGGTTGATCTTCTTGTAAAGCTGCTCGGCCTCGGCGGCCGTTGCAATATGGGTGGAGGATTCGTTTTCAATGCCGATGTACAGGTCATTCTCTTCCAGGATGCGGATGGGTTCCTCGTAGGCGTCGATGATTTGCTGCATTACCTGCTCGGCCGGCCCTGTCTTCCAGAAGGTGAACCCGCGGATGATCTTGCAATCCCACATGTGGCAAAGCTCGGCAAAGCGCTTCAGGTACCCGATGTGGGTGTCGTACTGCTCCTTGTCGCCCAGGTCGCACTTAAAGAAGGGTGAGGCCAGCGACATTATCTTCATGCCGTTGTCGTCGGCAAGCTGCTTGATGCGCCGGGCATCTTCATCGGTCAACTCAAAGAGCGCCTTGTCCCACACCGTTCGCGGCTCCAGCCCCTCCACGTCGTATTCCTTGCAAACCTGGATCACGCGCTCCAAATCCTGCGAAATCTCGTCGGTTATCACACACAGCTTAAACATTCAAGCTCACCATCCTTGCTAATTTCAGCAGAGAATAAATCATTCGCCGGGGACGGTCCTAAACCTTCTTGTGGTTTCGAAGTGCCTGCTATTGCGCCAATTTGTGACCAGGATGTGTCAAGCGGGGCGGTGTTCACTCATCTGCGGTGGGGGCTTGCTGGATGGCGAAGACCTCAATCGGTGCGGGGCGATTGCGCACCTGCACAGCCCCCAGCGGCTTGATGACGGCTCCCTGCAGGCTCTCGGTGGCCAGGCCGGCCGCCTCGAAAGTGGTCCGCGAGATCATGATGTCGGTGCCGTAGTCCTTGTTGAGCGTTTCCAGGCGGGAGGCGGTGCTGACGGTGTCGCCAATGACGGTGTAAGAAAGCAATTCCTGTGCCCCGATTTCGCCGGCCACCAGTTCGCCGGTGTGGATACCGACACGCATGCGTATCGGCCACTCGCCCTCGGGTTGGTTTTCCCGCAGTTGCGCCACCTGCCGTTGCATCTCCAAGGCGGCCAGGACTGCGCGGCGGGCATGGTCGGGCCTGGGCTGGGGTATGTCGAAGACGGCCATCACCCCGTCGCCGATGAACTTGTCTATGGTCCCCCCGTGCTGCTTGATGACCCTTACCACGGTGCTAAGGTAGGTGTTGAGGGTGTCAACGACCTTTTCCGGCGGGTTGCTGTGGCAGAATGTGGTAAAGCCCTGCAGGTCGGTGAACATCACCGTGGCCACGAGGCGCTTGCCGGCCACCCGCTCGGGCTGGGCAAGTATCTGCTCCATGACCTCCCGCGATACTCTCCTGCCCCAGGCGCTGTACAGGCGCCTGCGCTGCCGCTCCTCGGTTAGTTCCAGGTAGGTGGTCATGCCTATGTAGGCGATAATCTGGCTCAGCACCGGAGCAGCTAGAAGCATCCAGCGGTTACCGTCCATCAAGTAGGTTGTCAGCGCGACGGTAATTATCACTACCGGCGGCAATCCAGCGACCAACGCCCACAAGGGGCGCAACAACCCGACCAGTACAGCGACCAACGAGGCCAGAGCCATCGTCAGCAGCACGGTGTGAGTGAACGGCATCGGCAACAGGTAACGCTGATTGAGTATCGTGTCGAGGGCATTTGCGTGTATCTCGATGCCGGGCATTTTCTGCCCCTGGGCCTTCACCTGTGCTCCACGGCGTAAACTGAGGGGGGTGTAGTGAGTATCGTGCATTATTTCGGCCGAGGCGCCGATGAGGACGATCTTGCCCCGCACCTGCGCCGGCGCAAACTTGTTGTATAACACGTCATAAAAGGACAGTTGCTTGAAGCCGTGCCCGGGAGCGGCACGGTAATTGATGAGCATGTATTTTTGTTGCAGGTAGTGTTGATGAGCCTTGGCCTGGCGGCCGATCTCGGCCATCACTTCTCCTACAGAGAGGTTCTGGTCCAGCGCGGCGATGGCCACGGCAAAGGTGGGGTACTTTTCATCCTGGTGCTCCACCCACGACACGTAGCGGCGGACGCACTTGTCGAGGTCTTCGGGTACGTCGGTCACTCCCAGTCCCGCGGCGGCATCCTCGAAGTCAGCGAGGGGGAACTCGGCGCTGACGAACTCCCCTGAGATCTTTTCCCCGCCCTGCACCCGCGTGGCTGCGATATGGGCCGCCAGCACGACGTTGCCGGCCTGGGCGATGGCATGGGCCAACGCCTTGTCGTCCTCGCTCAGCGGCGGCTCCCAGTCCAGCGGCTTGGTAACGGACAGCTCTTCGCCCGCCTGCTTGCTGGTGACGCCGGCAAACAGCACGTCCACGCCGATCACCCGCGCGCCGGCGGCCTTCAGGTTTGTTATCGCCTTGGCGTAGTAGCGGCGCGGCCACGGCCAGACGGGCAGGCGCCCCAAGGAGAGGTCGTCAATGCACACCAGCACTATGTCATCGCTGGGTGGGAGCGGATGACGATGCTGCATGCGGAAGTCGTAGCTGTACAGTTCCAGGCGCCACAAGCCCTCCCCGACCAGTTCGACGGGCTGCTGGGCGATGAATATCAGGGCGCCGGCTGCGCAGCCGATTATAAGAGCCACCAGGTAGCGGATCCGTGAGAATCGCATTCTGCCCCCACCAAGAGGTATGCGTAGTCAGTCGAACTCGCGCTGCAGGCGCGCCACGATGTCAGCCAGCAATGCCGCCCCCTCGGCGCCGTCGGCGCACCGATGGTCCACGGTCAGCGTCAGGTACAAGCAGTGGCGTGCCTCCAACCTTTCTCCGACAACCATCGGCCGGCGGCTCAAGGAGCCTACCGCCAGTATTGCTGTTTGCGGAGGCGAGATGATGCCGTGGAACCATTCTATGCCCAGGGGGCCGATGTTTGTAACGGTAAAGCCGGCGTTGCGCTGCAGCGAGGCCCGCAGCTTGCCCGCACGCGCCAGCCGGGTCAGCTCCCGCGTCTCGGCGGCCAACTGCCGCAGGCTCTTGCGGTCTGCATCGAACACCGTCGGCAGCAACACACCTTGGTCGGTGGCGACCGCGAAGGCCAGGTTCACCTGCTTGAGCAGCTTCAGACCTTCGGGCGTGTACCAGGCATTGAATCGTGGATGATCGCCGATGACATCGGCAACAGCCTTGAGGATGTAATCATTGTAGGTGGGAACAGGTTCAACCCCGGCCGCCTTGAGGGCGGTGCGGGAGGCCACCAGCGCTTCGGCGTCCGCCAAGGCCGTAAGGGAGAATTGGGGGATGTCGCGAAAGCTGGTCTGCGTGCGTTCACCGATGGCCCGGCGAATGGGAGTATGCTCCAGCAGCTCGAATTCCGGCTCCGGGCCTGGCGTGATGGTCATAGGCGTATCACTCCTGCGCGCGCCGAGGCGCAAGGCAACGGGCTATCTTCATCGCTTGCCTCTGCAGCGCCGACCGGATATCGAGGATGCCGGCCGGGCTGCCGCAGGCCTGCGGGCCTACCGGCGCACTGACTGATTGCAAAGGGATGTAAAACTGGACGCGTCGGCCGACTAACCGAACCACACCCCGTAACGCTGGTACCATTCACCGCCGAAGAGAGCGACCAGGTTGTAAAGCACCCCTGCTGTGAAGAAGTGGCCCAGCGCCAAGCCGATAAAGCCCGGAATCAAGCGGCGGTAGGTGCCCATGCCGCCGAGCTTGAGGACCACGGACTTGATCAACCAGACGATGAACATCGTTCCCCACATCAGGCTTCCGTAAGAGGTGGCTATGCAGAAAGCCAATGGATGGATGGGGAAGCGCAAGAAGATCATGCGCAGGCCGGCGAGGGTGGAGGCGAACAAGAAGCCCACGACCGTCGCGGCGATGCGGTCCGTATCCGGCCCGGGGAAGGCGCGTTGCCAGTTGGAAAGGTCAGTGTACTCGGTCTTGGCCAGGGTTGCTCCCCACCCTTCCAAGCTGCGAAGCCCTCCGGCGCCGTACTCGTAGTACGAGCGCAGATGCAGCCAATGGCCGACATAGTAGCCCACGATCATGGCCACGATCATGAACCAGACCATTGACTTGACGTTTATTCGCGTCTCCCGCGCCAATCGGAAGCTCTCCGTCTGGTAGCCGATCATGGACAGGAAATAGCCACGTGACATGAAGACCAGTGTCTGGAAGATGGTGGCGCTGCGCCACCCGCCGTAGTTGACCAGCACTTCGGGGCCGAGGGTGTACTTGATCATCTTGTGCTGTTGATAGTAAGGATACATCCAGATGAGCGGTACGCCCACCTCGGCCCGCAGGCGGGCGTAGGTGATAGCGGTCAGCACGATTATCCCGTAGTAGGTAATGGTCAGCCACGGCGCCATGCCGGCATAGTAAGCCCAGATGACGATAGCCGCAAAGCCGCCGAAGGTTGCCAGCACCGCCCACCGATAGCTCATCGGCTCGTCGGAATCCTTGACCGCGGCCTGGGAGTTGAAGGCCTTCAGGAAAACATCGCGCAAATGATGCCTGGCCACCCACAACAGCAGCAGGGCCATTGCCAGGTACGCCCCCTGGCTTTGTTCCTGGTCAAAGGGGAAGCCGGCCTTTTCGTACCCCATCAAGACCGCCACGAAGTTCTCAACCCGCAACAACAGGTACAACAGCCAGGCACTGAGCGCTATCTCGGTGCTCATCAGGTAGCCGAAACCGATCATCTCGGGCCGGTAGTGAATGGCGCCCGGCTGCAATGCCGTCCAGGGATACTCGGTGAACAGCCTGTTGAGGTCGTAGAACTTGCCCAGGGCGATGATGCCGGGGTTGTAGGCATTGAGAATGTTGGTTACGTTGTACACGAACGAGATGGCGAAGCCAATCCACATAATGCGGTTGGTGAAAAAGCTGGAGACGGTGTGCTTGATGTCCATCCCCTCGGTGGCTTGCAGGGGGAGGTACAGCAGGGGGAAGACTAGTTTTTCCTTCTCCTCCCACTGGCGGCGCAATATCACCACTATCCCCATCATGCACACCCACAACGCCAGGTACATTATGCACCACATCGCCAGCGGTACCGCCCACGCCCTCCAGGGAATGGCCCCGGTGGCGTTGCCCTCGTAGAACTGGCGGATTACCTCCCGGTCGTGCGGCACCAGCCACTTGGGCAGGTATTGTTGATAAGCAACGAAGTTGTTTTCGGGCGTGTCGAAGTAGAACAGCACGGGGATAGTATTGAGCATGAAGCGGATGATGCCGCAGCCGGGCATGGAAGTCGTGATGCACAGAAATATGTAGATGATAATTATCTCGCGCTTGTCCAGTCGCAGCCAGCGGCCGAGCTTGCACAGCAACGGGTAAAGCAGCACCAGAAGAACCAAGAAGGCCACCGCCGGCAACGCGGGCACCGACTCGGTTATCTGGCAAAAGAAGGTGGTAACCTCCGAGTTCTCTATCCAGTACGAGGCGATGATGGTCAGTACGATCGAGACTACGAAGGCACGCAGTGTGACACCCCTCAGCAGCTCGCGGGTATCTGGATGGACAGAAGGCATGCTATCTTCTGTAGTCACAGCCATTGCAATAGACCCCGTGCACAAACAGCGGAATTCGCCCAACTGCGGGCGACATTTCCTTGCCGATGCCGCTAATTCCTCTTGCCGCACCCCGGCCGGACAATATCAGCCCTCCCGACCGCGAAAAAAACAGCCGTATGTCGGCGGGGCCGGCCCGGCGGATGACGCGCCGACTGCAAGCCCTAAGCGCCCCTGCGGCCGGGCGAGGCCTTGTCACGGCGAAAGCTTATCGCCCGTACAGGCCGGTCAGCTTGCCGGTAGCCAGGACATGGCCTTCGATCGCCCGCAGCAGTTCGCCCCTTCTTGCCCCGGGCTGCAGATCCAGGACGGTGTCGAGGGCGTAAATGGTAAAGTTGTAGTGATGTGGCGGCCCAGGCGGCGGAGCAGGTCCGCCGTACCCTATCCTGCCGAAGTCGTTGGTGCCCTGCTTGGCGCCTGCCAGGCCGGCCACTGTCGGGGCCTTCTCGACGCCCTCGGCCAGCTCGGTGAGATCGGCCGGCAGCCCCCACAGCAGCCAGTGAGTAAAGGTTCCGGCGGGCGCGTCGGGGTCGTCCATGATCAGCGCCAACTGCCGGGTGCCGGCCGGGATGTCGCTCCACTTCAGAGGTGGAGATATGTCCTGCCCGTCAGCTGTATACTTGGCGGGAATGGTCTGCCCGTCTGCGAATGCCGGCGAGGACAGTTGCATGGCACTCACCTCCGTTCGCGTAGGTTTGGCGATCGGGGGCCGCACTGTGGGTGGCGCTGGCTCTTCCTTGGGTTGACAGCCGCATACCGCCACACCGATGGCGACCACCAGTATCATGGCTGTCCCGGTAAGCTTCCCGTTGTTCACACTGTTCCCTCCTGCGATGTGTCGGTCAATTCCTCGAGTGTACGCGACTCCATTCCGCCGCGCACCAGAAGCACCGGCCGTGGACTTCGCCGCGCTACATCCTCGGCAAGTGATCCCCTAAACAGCCTGCGCAAACCCTGTTGGGTGCCGGTCGCCATTACAATGATATCATGATCAGCGGCGGCCTGTATGATTTCGTGAACGCGGGACTCAGCCGCCACCGCCCGGTAGATGACGTCGGCGGGAAGCTGATGGCATAAGGCCCATGCCTTGCAGTCCTGTATGCTGGCTTGCAGTTGGGCGTCTCGTACCTCCGGCGGCATCAAGCGCAGCAAGGTTATCCGGTGCTCCATGACCATTCCCAGGGCACAGACCATGGGATATACCACCGCGAAGTCACCCGGATCGGTGATGGGCACCAGGATGCGCTCGGTGTGCAAAGGCCCGGCGAATTTTACGACAATCACGGGACAGATGGCTTCCCGGGCGACAGCGTCAACGATGCGGCGGAAGGCTCCAACATGGCGGTCGAGGGGGTGGCCCAGGACAACAGCCTGGACATTGGTGCTTTCAGCGACCCTGATGATGCCCTGGGCCACCTCCTGCGCATACTCGACCTCGATGTGCAGCCTGTAGCCCAACGCCTGTGCCTCCTGGGTGGCTATCTGCAACAACGCCATGCTGTTTTCGTCGGCACCCGAATCCCAGAAACTTGCAGGCGCCGGGGGCGTGACGACATGCAAGGCGAAAGGCAAGCTGCGGTAGTAGTGGCTGAGCAGGGTTGCGATGCGCGTAACGCCGCGGGCGGTGAGCGGATGGCTCAGCCCCACCAGCACGAAGCCGTCCGGATTGGACGGAGGTTGCAGCTTGGGCCATGACCAGGGCACCACCTCGATACCGTCAAGTTCGCTGCGCGGCGTCTCGGGCGGCTTGACAAGCTCCCCGCTTGGCACCTCGCCGGCCTTTACGGCCATCAGGCGAACCAGCGGCGGCCCGATAAGCTCGTTGATCACGACACTGGCCACCACTACGTTGATCACGAAGCTGCGTATCATAACGAGGGTGTCGTCCTGCTGCACCAGGTAGGCAAGCCCAATGGCCAGGCCAGCTTGAGGGAGAAGGCCCAGCCCGATGGTAGCAGCCTGGTGAGAGGGCATGCCCGCTGACCACGCTCCCAGCCAGGCGCCGAGATACTTGCCGACGGCGCGCGCCACGATGAAGGTGCCGCCGACGGCACCGGCGGCGATCAGCTCCGGAAGGTGCAGTTGAGCGCCGGCCAGGGCGAAGAAGATGCCGAAAAGCGGCGGTTCAAAGTCGTTGAGAGCGCGGAACGCCCGCACATCGCGCCTGTCGCGATTGACGACGGCAAACCCGGCAGCCACTCCCGCCAACAAGGGCGACAGGTTCAGGAAACTGGCAAGACCTCCGCAGAAGAAGACCGCAGCCAAGGCCGCCACCAGCACGTCGCCCCTGCTGGTGAGCTTGTGGACGATGACATCCGTAAGCAGACCGATGACAAGGCCCAGCAGCAGGGCATCGATGGTATGCAGGAAGGGCATGAGCACCTCTGCTATGCCCGTCCCGCCTCCGGTGCCCAGCAGCACCCGGGCAATCCCCGCTGAGACTCCGAACAAGGTTATGCTCAAGGCGTTGTTGATGACCACGGTGGACAGAACCAGCCGGGTAATCGGCCCGCAGGCTTCCAGCTCGCGAATCACGGCGACGGTTGCTGCAGGTGCCGTTGCCACGGCGATGGAAGCGCATACCAGGGCAAGCGAGATCCAGAGGGTGGTGGCCTCGGCACCTCCGACGCCTGTCAGCCGGCAGACCACCAGAACCGCGATTGCCACCAGCACGAAGGTGCCAAGCGATTCGGCGAGACTGGTTCTGACCAGCACTCGTGCCGAGTGGCGAAGTTGCTGCAGGTCCAGGCGCTCGCCGATCCCGAAGGCCACCAGCATCAGTGCCATGTTGGTGAAAACTTGCAGGCGCGTTTCCAGCAGGGGGTGGGGGATGACATCAAAGCCGGCCGGCCCCAGTGCAATTCCAGCCACTATGTAGCCGGTAACGGATGGCAGCCGGATGAGCTTGGCCAGCCGCGCAACGGCAAAGCCTGTCGCCAGCAGCAGGCTGAGTGCGAAAATCAAGTTGACTTGGCCGGTTTGCTCCATGATGGAAAGCAAGCAATGTCATATACCAGTGGCTGTCGGCAGGGGTGTACCCCGGGCAACCACCAGGCGCCGATCTGATGTATCTTCCATATTTCGACGCCCGGCGGCCATAAGCCTTTTCCCAGCCGACTGCCAAGGTTTTTGCCCTCAGGGAGGCGGGACGCGGACTTGATGTTGCCTTCCTTGGACGGAGGTTGCCTCCTGGCGCCGATGCACGTTGACATGGTATCATAACTGTGGTAATATCTGCCTCTACCCCGCTGTTGAATGAATAGCAGCGAGGCAAAAGTGATTCTTGTGGAGAGGAACCAGGAACAGTGGCTGACGTAACTGCGCAAGAAGCGATCAGAAACATTGAGACTCAGCGAGTACCGATAGCCGAGGAGGCAGAGGAGCCTGAACTGGAGGATCGCGTCATCAGGATTGACCGCACTCGCAAGACGGTCAAGGGAGGGCGCATCTCCAGCTCGCGGGTTGTGGTGGCCGTCGGTGACGGCCGGGGGCGCGTAGGCCTGGGCGTTGGGAAGGCGCGTAACGTACCCGATGCCATAGCCAAGGCGCTGGCTCGCGCCAAGAAAAACATGATTCGCATCCCGCTTGACGGGTACACCATCCCGCACGAGATTACGGCGAAGGTGGGAGGGGCAAAGATACTGCTCAAGCCCGCCAGCCGCGGTACAGGCATTATCGCCGGCGGAGCGACGCGGCAGTTGATAGAGGTGAGCGGTATCCGCGATATCCTCACCAAGTCGTTGGGCTCGCAGAATGTGCTTAACCGCGCCAAGGCGTGCTTCAAGGCCTTAAGCGAGCTGCGCGACCCGCGGGAGGTTGCGGCTAGCCGCGGCAATAGTGTCAAGGAAATAATGGGGCGCGAGGTTGTTGATGCATACGCCAAGGCTGATGAAGAGGCGGAAGAGCGCGAGAAGTTCCGCGCCTCTTCGCTGATTGTGGAAGCCGAGCTGGACAAGGAAGAGCAAGAGGAGGAAGAATAGGCCGGCCTCGAAGGTCGTGTTGCCGGTGTAGTCGTGCTTGGGGAAGCCGCCATCGTTGGATGGCGGCTTTTTCGGCAGTTGCGCCACAGGTGCATTAAAGTACGGGAGGGCGGGGCCGGCTGAAGGCATGGCGGCTGCCCCCGCCCGGGGAGGTGTGAAGATGGCCGCGGAAGTATTTTCGCATCACCGGCCGTGGCGCCGCCGCACATGGGTGATGACAGCAGGGATGGTGATGGCGCTGGCAGCCGGTGTGCATGCTGCAACCTTGACCGTGGGTCATTCGGGCAAGGAAAGCTTTGCCTCGTTGGGCGCGGCCTGCAAGGCCGCCGGGCCGGGTGATACCATCGTGGTGCGGGCGGGTGTCTACCACGAGGAACTGGTGATCGGAAGCGGGCAGGGAGGAACGCCGGACAGGCCTATCGTCATCAAGGCCGATCCGCGTGCGCCGGCCGGTTCCGTGGTGCTGGACGGTGCTCGAAAGATACCCGCCGAGCAATGGAGCAGATTTGTCTCCGACAGGTTCGGAGTAACCGCCGCCCACAACATCTGGTGCGCGCGGCACGATCCGGACCGGGATGCCGAGGGCTGGGAGCTTGCCGTCAGCGCCTGGCCCTACAAGCTCTACCCGGGCGGGACGCAGTTTTCCATCGGCAACGCGCGCCTGGTACGCTATGGCACTTGCCACTTGTTCAAGGACGGCAAGGAACTGGTGCTGGTGCCCGACAGGAAAGATGCCGGCTTGATGTCAGATAAGTACCACGCCGACGCCGAGGAAACCCAGAGCCACGATTACATAACGGCAGGCAATGCCAAGTTCCTGAAGCCTGACCAGTGGATCTGGTACGACGCAGGGCGCACGGACGGATCAGACGAGGATGACGAGCCGGTTTGCCATCCCCCCGAGCTGCAAAACCGCATCTTCGTGCGGTTGCCGGCGGGCCAGCGGCCTGCCGACGTGGAGCTGGCCATCAGCATGAAGAGCTCTCTTATCCGCCTCGAGGGGGCACACGACATAATCATCGAGGGGTTATCCCTGCTGCGGGCCGACCACACCGCGGTATCGGTCAGCCGCAGCCGTCACATCACGCTGCGCAACCTGACCGTGCGATATTTCGGTGGGGGCCGCAAGTTCTACTACGGGGCGGGCACGGGCCAATACATGTGGGATTACGGCGTCGGTATCAACTTGCATAGCAGCGACGTGGTGGTGAGCAACTGCTTGGTGGAGCAGGGAACGGGGAAGGCTATCAGCGCGTGGGGTCAAGGCCCGCAGTCGTCATCATTTGTCAGGATAGCCGACAGCACGATCCGGAACATAGGCCCCCACCGCTGGGGAGGGACGTGGGCACACGGCCGCGGCAGCGGCATCGGCCTGGGTAACCTCGGCGCAGCTACCGTTGAAGGCAACCATGTCTACGGGGTCAGCAACTGCGGAATCTGGGTGGACGGGGGAGGGGCGGACAGGAACATACGCATCATGTACAACCGTTTCACCAACTGCGGCGGTTACGGCATATTCCTGGAGGCGGGCATCGCCGGCGCCCTGGCGGCTTATAACATCGTGGAGCATTCCAACGCGGGGTTCAGGGTCGGGCGCGACGGCGCGCATTGCCGAGTAATCGGCAACCTGTTCGTGGACTGCAAGAGCGGTGGGGACCTCAAAACCTATGCCGGCGAGATGGCCGGCCATCCAAACACGGTGTCGGAGTTCGTACTGGCCGGCAATGTATTCGCCGACTGCGGGCTTGTCGGCCTCAAGGTTTCCAGCCATGCGCTCAACAGCCGCAGGCTGTTTCTGGATTGCAATGTCTGGCACCTCGGTGAGCGGGCAAATCCGGCCAAGGCGTTCGGCGATGTATGGGGAGAGGGGGAAGGCCCGCGCGGAACACCGCGTGGCGGCATGTCATTCGAACAATACCGCAAGTGGCTGGCTGACAGCGGAAGCTGCCTGGCGGCCGAAGAGCATTCGAGGCTGGTCGACGCGACACCGGTCAAGCGCCTCAAGAATGGCCGGTACGTCGTCTCTCCGCCGCTCAGCCAACTGGTAAGCGCAGAGTTGCTGGCCGCGCTTGAAGGGCATGGCCTGCTTAGCGATGAGGAAGGAAAGCTGCTGGCGGCCGGCCCAAGGCGGCTGCCGCTACCGCGCCCTTAAGGGGCGGCGTGGGCATTTCACTCTGCCAGCGTCATGGTCATTGACATTGCGAAGTCGCGCATCTCGGTGTCGATTGCGAAGTGAGTCTGGGCGTCATCACCCTTCTTGGTGCCTTCGACCCTGGTGTGGCTGTCGAGCACGAGATTGAGGCTCATGGTCACGGGCACACCCCGCTCATAGTCAAAGCCCACGGTCCCGCGCACTCGCTCGCTGAGTTTAAGCAGGGAGACGTCGAACGCGCCGCCGGCCAGCTCAGTGTGCATAAGCTTTTGGGCGGGCAAGTCAAGGTCGGTGGACATGTTGATGAGGGCGAGCTGACGCCCGTTGTGTTCCCTGTATCCCACCATCCTGTAGTGGGTTGTAACCCTCAGCGGTTTGCGGCCGCCGCCGGCCGGCTGGCCGCCCAGCAGCGGCAACTGCATGGCGACTGTCTGGCTCCAGGTATCGAACGGCTTGACCGGCTCTTCCGGGAACGAGGTTCCCGCCTGCTTGAGCACTTCCTGGAAATCCAGCCCTTGCAGCCCGCTGGATCGCAGCACCTGTGCCATCTGCTCCAAGTTCTTCACCGCGAGAACCTTCCCCAGAGGCGACATTTTCAAGGTGATACCGTCGGCCAACATGCTCTGCACGGCGGCGGGAAGCTCCTGCACCTTGCCGCCGGCTGTTACCGTGCCGGCAGCGAGGTC